>NZ_CAJJIB010000001.1:0-269577 GCF_905187495.1 Streptococcus mitis
GCTTCCTAGTTTGCTCTTTGATTTTCATTGAGTATAAGGAGCTCGCTTTCGCTTCACTGATTCTTGTCAGAATCACAAATTTACATTTAAAACGTTAACAATAAAAATTTAAATTTAGAATGAGGTTTTACTTCATGGAAAATGTTGTCGTACATATTATCTCACATAGTCACTGGGATCGTGAGTGGTACTTGCCTTTTGAAAGCCACCGTATGCAGTTGGTGGAATTATTTGACAATCTCTTTGATCTCTTTGAAAATGACCCTGAGTTCAAGAGCTTCCACTTGGATGGTCAAACTATTGTCCTTGATGACTACTTGGAGATTCGCCCTGAAAATCGCGACAAAGTCCAACGATACATCGACGAAGGAAAATTGAAAATTGGTCCTTTTTACATCTTGCAAGATGACTACTTGATTTCAAGTGAAGCAAATGTCCGTAATACTCTTATCGGTCAGCAGGAGGCTGCAAAATGGGGCAAATCAACTCAGGTTGGTTACTTCCCAGATACCTTTGGAAATATGGGGCAAGCGCCTCAAATCCTTCAAAAATCAGGCATTCATGTGGCCGCTTTTGGTCGTGGTGTGAAGCCGATTGGATTTGACAACCAAGTACTCGAAGATGAGCAGTTTACATCCCAGTTTTCAGAAATGTACTGGCAGGGTGCGGATGGTAGTCGTGTCCTGGGGATTCTCTTTGCCAACTGGTACAGTAACGGGAATGAGATTCCAGTGGATAAAGACGAGGCCTTGACCTTCTGGAAACAAAAATTGGCAGACGTGCGTGACTACGCTTCTACCAACCAATGGTTGATGATGAACGGTTGTGACCACCAGCCTGTCCAGAAAAATCTGAGCGAAGCCATTCGTGTGGCAAATGAACTCTTCCCAGATGTGACCTTTGTTCATAGTTCTTTTGATGAATATGTTCAAGCCGTGGAAGGTGCGCTTCCTGAACACTTATCAACAGTTACAGGCGAGTTGACCAGTCAGGAAACAGACGGCTGGTACACGCTTGCTAACACTTCTTCATCTCGTATTTATCTCAAACAAGCCTTCCAAGAAAATAGCAATCTCCTAGAGCAAGTTGTAGAACCCTTGACGATTATCACTGGGGGCCATAACCACAAGGACCAGTTGACCTATGCTTGGAAAACTCTTTTGCAGAATGCGCCGCATGATAGCATCTGTGGCTGTAGCGTGGACGAAGTTCACCGCGAGATGGAAACTCGTTTTGCCAAGGTCCACCAAGTTGGAAACTTTGTTAAGAGCAATCTTCTTAACGAGTGGAAGGGAAAAATCGCTACGGCTAAGGCTCAAAGTGACTATCTCTTTACTGTCATTAACACAGGCTTGCATGATAAGGTTGATACTGTCAGCACAGTGATTGATGTAGCGACTTGTGATTTCAAGGAATTGCATCCAACAGAAGGCTACAAGAAGATGGCTGCTCTTACCTTGCCAAGTTACCGTGTAGAGGACTTGGATGGTCGTCCTGTAGAGGCTAAAATCGAAGATTTGGGAGCTAATTTTGAGTATGATTTACCAAAAGACAAGTTCCGCCAAGCTCGTATTGCTCGACAAGTGCGCGTGACAATTCCAGTTCACCTAGCACCGCTTTCTTGGACAACTTTTCAATTGCTGGAAGGAGAACAAGAACACCGTGAAGGCATTTACCAAAACGGGGTGATTGATACACCATTTGTAACGGTAAGTGTGGATGACAATATCACAGTTTATGACAAGACAACTCACGAAGCCTATGAAGATTTTATCCGCTTCGAGGACCGTGGGGACATCGGAAACGAGTATATCTATTTCCAACCAAAAGGAACAGAGCCAATCTATGCAGAGCTTAAGGGCTATGAGGTCTTGGAAAACACAGCTCGCTATGCTAAGATTTTGCTCAAACATGAGTTGACCGTGCCTGTCAGCGCAGATGAAAAACTAGAAGAAGAGCAAAAAGGTATCATCGAGTTTATGAAGCGTGAAGCTGGACGTTCAGAAGAGTTGACAAGCATTCCTCTGGAAACTGAGATGACTGTCTTTGTTGACAATCCACAAATCCGTTGCAAGACTCGCTTTACCAACACTGCCAAAGATCACCGTATCCGTCTCTTGGTCAAGACTCATAACACGCGTCCAAGCAATGATTCTGAAAGCATCTATGAGGTGGTGACACGACCAAACAAACCAGCTGCTTCGTGGGAAAATCCTGAAAATCCTCAACACCAACAGGCCTTTGTCAGTCTGTATGACGATGAAAAAGGGGTGACTGTATCCAACAAGGGATTGAATGAATACGAAATCCTTGGGGACGACACCATTGCAGTGACGATTTTGCGTGCATCAGGTGAGCTGGGTGACTGGGGCTACTTTCCAACACCAGAAGCTCAGTGTTTGCGTGAGTTTGAAGTTGAGTTTGCGCTTGAATGCCACCAAGCCCAAGAACGCTTCTCAGCTTTCCGTCGTGCTAAAGCCTTGCAGACACCATTTACAGCTCTTCAAGTTGCAAAACAAGAGGGTAGCGTGGCTGCGACTGGTAGCCTCTTGAATCATTCTGTTCTCAACATACCGCAAATCTGTCCAACAGCCTTTAAGGTAGCTGAAAATGAAGAAGGCTATGTGCTTCGTTACTACAATATGTGTAGTGAAAATGTACGTGTACCGGAAAGTCAACATCTCTTCCTTGACCTACTTGAACGACCATACCCCGTTCATAGAGGCCTCATTTCACCACAAGAGATTCGTACAGAATTCATCAAAAAAGAAGAAATTTAATTTCAAAAAGTAAACATAAAAGAAAGGAGGGGCGAAAAAGTAAGAACTAACTGCTGATTCGCCCCTTTTTATGGTAAAAACAATGACCATTGCAACGATTGATATCGGAGGGACTGGGATTAAGTTTGCTAGTCTGACTCCTGATGGAAAAATACTAGATAAGACAAGTATCCCAACACCAGAAAATTTGGAGGATTTACTAGTTTGGTTAGATCAACGCTTGTCAGAGCAGGATTATAGCGGGATTGCTATGAGCGTTCCAGGCGCGGTCAATCAAGAGACAGGTGTGATTGATGGCTTCAGTGCAGTACCCTACATTCACGGATTTTCTTGGTATGAGGCGCTTAGCTCTTATCAGATTCCTATCCATCTGGAAAATGATGCTAACTGCGTTGGACTCAGTGAATTGCTGGCTCATCCAGAACTTGAAAATGCAGCCTGTGTCGTGATTGGGACAGGGATTGGCGGAGCCATGATTATCAATGGTAGACTTCATCGAGGTCGCCACGGTCTGGGTGGAGAATTTGGCTACATGACAACTCTTGCCCCTGCTGAAAAGCTCAACAACTGGTCGCAACTAGCGTCAACTGGAAATATGGTGCGCTACGTGATTGAAAAATCTGGTCAGACTGACTGGGACGGTCGCAAGATTTACCAAGAGGCCGAAGCAGGAAATACCCTTTGTCAAGAAGCTATTGAGCGCATGAACCGCAATCTGGCGCAAGGCTTGCTCAATATTCAGTATCTGATTGATCCAGATGTCATTAGTCTGGGAGGCTCTATAAGTCAAAATCCAGACTTCATCCAAGGGGTCAAAAAAGCTGTCGATGATTTTGTAGAAACTTACGAAGAATACACGGTTGCACCCGTTATCCAAGCCTGTACTTATCATGCAGATGCCAATCTCTACGGTGCCCTTGTCAACTGGCTACAGGAGGAAAACCAATGGTAAGATTTACAGGACTTAGTCCCAAACAAACTCAGGCAATCGACTTGCTGACAAAGCATATCTCTTTACCAGATGTGGAAGTAGCTGTTGCCCAGTCTGACCAAGCGTCTATCTCTATCAAGGGTGAGGGTGGCCACTATCAACTAACTTACCGCAAACCCCACCAACTTTATCGTGCCTTGTCCTTGTTGGCAACGGCTCTAGCAGAAGGTGACAAGGTAGAGATTGAAGAACAAGCAGCTTATGAAGATTTGGCTTATATGGCAGACTGTTCCAGAAATGCAGTTTTGAATGTAGCCTCTGCCAAGCAGATGATTGAGGTATTGGCTCTCATGGGCTACTCAACCTTTGAGCTTTACATGGAAGACACCTACCAGATTGAGGGGCAACCATACTTTGGTTACTTCCGTGGGGCTTATTCAGCAGAAGAGTTGCAGGAAATCGAAGCCTATGCCCAGCAGTTTGACATGACCTTTGTGCCCTGCATCCAGACCTTGGCCCACTTGTCAGCCTTTGTCAAATGGGGTGTCAAGGAAGTGCAGGAGCTCCGTGATGTGGAGGATATTCTTCTCATTGGCGAAGAAAAGGTTTATAACCTGATTGATGGCATGTTTGCGACTCTATCTAAACTGCAAACTCGCAAGGTCAATATCGGGATGGACGAAGCCCACTTGGTTGGTTTGGGACGCTACTTGATTCTGAACGGTGTGGTGGATCGCAGTCTCCTCATGTGCCAACACTTGGAGCGCGTGCTGGATATTGCTGACAAGTATGGTTTCCACTGTCAGATGTGGAGCGATATGTTCTTTAAACTCATGTCAGCGGATGGTCAGTACGATCGTGACGTGGAAATTCCAGAGGAAACGCGTGTTTACCTCGACCGGCTTAAAGACCGAGTGACTTTGGTTTATTGGGACTATTATCAGGATAGCGAGGAAAAATACAATCGCAACTTCTGCAACCACCACAAGATTAGCCATGACCTTGCCTTTGCAGGTGGTGCTTGGAAGTGGATTGGTTTCACACCCAACAACCATTTCAGCCGTCTCATCGCTATTGAAGCTAATAAAGCCTGTCGTTCCAATGATATCAAAGAAGTCATTGTAACGGGTTGGGGGGATAATGGTGGTGAAACTGCCCAGTTTTCTATTCTCCCAAGCTTGCAAATCTGGGCTGAACTCAGCTATCGCAATGACCTAGACCATTTGTCTGCTCATTTCCAGACTAATACTGGTCTATCGGTTGAGGACTTTATGCAGATTGACCTAGCTAATCTCTTGCCAGACCTACCGGGTAATCTCAGCGGGATCAATCCTAACCGCTATGTCTTTTATCAGGATATTCTCTGTCCGATCCTTGATCGACACATGACACCTGAACAGGACAAACCGCACTTCGCTCAGGCTGCTGAGACGCTTGCTAACATTAAAGAAAAAGCTGGCAACTATGCCTACCTCTTTGAAACTCAGGCCCAGTTGAATCAGATTTTAAGTAGCAAAGTCGATGTGGGACGGCGCATTCGTCAGGCTTACCAAGAAGGTGATAAAGAAAGCCTGCAAGAAATTGCCAGACAAGAATTACCAGAACTCAGAAGCCAAATTGAAGACTTCCATGCTCTCTTTAGCAACCAATGGCTGAAAGAAAACAAGGTCTTTGGCTTGGACACAGTTGATATCCGTATGGGCGGACTCTTGCAACGCATCAAGCGAGCAGAAAGCCGCATCGAGGCTTATCTAGCTGGTCAGATTGACCGCATCGATGAGTTAGAAGTGGAAATCTTACCATTTACAGACTTCTACGCAGACAAGGACTTCGCAGCCACAACAGCCAACCAGTGGCATACCATTGCGACAGCTTCAACCATTTATACAACCTAAAAACAAGAACACCTTGCCTTGAGCAGAGTGTTTCTCGTGAAACATCCCTTTCTTAAAAAAGTACTCCACATAAAATAATTTGTGGAGTTTTTTCTATAATTAGTAGTTTAACCTAACCTTCAAATAGGAGTATACTAATAATGTAATCGTTATCAAAAGTCTAAAAAGGAATTTTTAGATGGATATCAAAATAAAAAGGGGAGGAAATTATGAATAAGTTTTCAAAAACCTTGAGAGACAACTGGATCTTTCTCTTGATGGTTTTGCCAGGGGCACTCTGGTTGATTCTATTCTTCTACATTCCAGTATTTGGGAACGTGGTTGCCTTTAAAGACTACCACATGACCAGTAATGGATTTATAGATAGTATCGTGAATAGTAAATGGGTCGGACTCGATAATTTCAGATTCTTGTTTAGTTCAAAAGACGCCTTTATCATCACTCGAAATACTGTCCTCTACAATCTCGGCTTTATCTTTATCGGTTTGATTGTATCTGTAGGGATTGCTATCATCCTAAGTGAACTCCGTTCTAAGAGAATGGTTAAGATTTTCCAAACTTCTATGTTGTTCCCTTACTTCTTGTCTTGGGTTATCATCAGTTTCTTTACAGATGCCTTCCTAAACATTGATAAAGGGGTATTCAACCATTTCCTAGAATCTATCGGAATGAAGGAAGTCAATTTCTACGCTGACTTGGGCATCTGGCCTTATCTCCTACTTTTCCTTGGTATTTGGAAAGGCTTTGGATATAGCAGTGTCATGTACTATGCGACAATCATGGGAATTGATCCAACCTACTACGAAGCAGCGACAGTGGACGGGGCTAGCAAATGGCAACGAATTCGCAATGTAACTATTCCGCAGTTGACACCATTGGTAACTGTATTGACCATCCTTGCAGTCGGAAACATCTTCCGTGCAGACTTTGGTCTCTTCTACCAAATCCCTCACAATGCTGGTCAGCTTTATAATGTAACCAACGTCTTGGACGTATATGTTTATAACGGTTTGACTCAGACAGCGGATATCGGGATGGCTTCAGCAGCAGGTCTCTACCAATCAGTTGTCGGCTTGATTCTGGTTATCCTATCAAACTTACTGGCAAGACGAGTTGATCCAAACTCAGCCTTGTTCTAGAAAGGAGGAGAATATGGCAGAAAAGAAAATTAAAAAAGAAAAAATTGATAATGTCGGCATTCACTCCTTCAGTAAGAAAGCAGATATCTTCTTTAGTACCATTTCTGGTTTGGTTGCCCTTTCTTGTATCCTACCTTTTGTATTCGTTATCGTTATTTCGGTGACAGATGAAAAGAGTATCCTCCAAAATGGATATAGCTTCTTCCCATCTCAATTTGGATTAGACGGTTTTGAGTTTTTGGCACAGTTTAAGGATAAAATCCTCCAAGCCCTCTTCATCTCAGTCTTTGTAACAGTGGTGGGGACTATCACAAACGTTTTTATCACAACAACTTATGCCTACGCTATTTCACGGACAACCTTTAAGTATCGCAGATTCTTTACGATTTTTGCCCTTCTTAGTATGTTGTTTAACGCGGGTTTGGTACCGGGCTATATCGTGGTAACTCGTTTACTTCAACTTGGTGATACAGTTTGGGCCTTGATTGTTCCAATGCTTCTCTCACCATTTAACATCATCTTGATGCGTTCCTTCTTCAAGAAGACCATTCCAGAAGCTATTCTAGAATCCGCTCGTATCGATGGTGCTAGTGAGGCCCGGATCTTCTTCCAAATCTGTTTGCCATTGTCACTACCAGGTATCGCAACCATCACGCTCTTAACAGCTCTTGGTTTCTGGAATGACTGGTTCAACGCCCTTCTTTATATCAAGAGTGACAACTTGTATCCATTGCAATATTTGCTCATGCAAATCCAACAAAATATGGACTACATCGCCAAAGCAGTCGGCCTGTCTGGTCAACTGGGAGTTGCTCTACCGAAAGAAACAGGACGTATGGCCATGGTTGTGGTTGCAACCCTTCCAATCGCGATTTTGTATCCATTCTTCCAACGCTACTTTGTAAAAGGTTTGACTATCGGTGGTGTGAAAGAATAGTGCTTGTTGAGAAAAATCATTTCTCATTTCCAAACTTCCCTTGCGTGAAGTTAAGATCATTACATTGTTTATAAGTTTAAAAATAAAAAAAAGGAGTTTTTGTCATGAAAAACTGGAAAAAATATGCTTTTGCATCTGCTAGCGTAGTCGCTTTGGCTGCTGGTCTCGCTGCTTGTGGAAACCTTTCAGGTAACAGTAAAAAAGCTGCTGACTCAGCTTCAGGTGAAAAAACTGTTATCAAAATGTACCAAATCGGTGACAAACCAGATAACTTAGATGAATTGCTAGAAAATGCTAACAAAATCATCGGTGAAAAAGTTGGTGCTAAATTGGATATCCAATATCTTGGATGGGGTGACTATGATAAGAAAATGTCAGTTATCACATCATCTGGTGAAAACTACGATATCGCCTTTGCATCTAACTATGTTGTAAATGCTCAAAAAGGTGCCTATGCTGACTTGACTGACTTGTATAAGAAAGAAGGAGCAGAGCTTTATAAAGCACTTGACCCAGCTTACATCAAAGGTAACAGCATTAACGGTAAAATTTACGCAGTTCCAGTTGCAGCCAACGTTGCATCATCTCAAAACTTCGCCTTCAACGGAACTCTCCTTGCTAAATACGGTATCGATATTTCAGGTGTCACTTCATATGAAACACTTGAACCAGTCTTGAAACAAATCAAAGAAAAAGCTCCAGATGTAGTGCCATTTGCGGTTACTAAGAACTTCATCCCATCTGATAACTTTGACTACCCAGTTCCAAATGGACTTCCATTCGTTATCGACCTTGAAGGGGACACTACTAAGATCGTAAACCGTTACGAAGTGCCTCGCTTTAAAGAACACTTGAAGACTCTTCACAAATTCTATGAAGCTGGCTACATTCCAAAAGACGTAGCAACAAGCGATACTTCATTTGACCTTCAACAAGATACTTGGTTCGTTCGTGAAGAAACAGTAGGACCAGCTGACTACGGTAACAGCTTGCTTTCACGTGTTGCAAACAAAGACATCCAAATCAAACCAATCACTAACTTCATCAAGAAAAACCAAACAACACAAGTTGCTAACTTTGTTATCTCAAACAACTCTAAGAACAAAGAAAAATCAATGGAAGTGTTGAACCTCTTGAACACTAACCCAGAACTCTTGAATGGTCTTGTTTATGGTCCAGAAGGCAAGAACTGGGAAAAAATTCCAGGTAAAGAAAACCGTGTTAAAGTCCTTGATGGCTACAAAGGAAACACTCACATGGGTGGATGGAACACTGGTAACAACTGGATCCTTTACATCAACGAAAACGTTACAGACCAACAAATCGAAGATTCTAAGAAACAATTGGCTGAAGCTAAAGAATCTCCAGCACTTGGATTCATCTTTAACACTGACAATGTGAAATCTGAAATCTCAGCAATCTCTAACACAATGCAACAATTCGATACAGCTATCAACACTGGTACTGTAGACCCAGATAAAGCTATTCCAGAATTGATGGAAAAATTGAAATCTGAAGGTGCTTACGATAAAGTATTGAACGAAATGCAAAAACAATATGATGAATTCTTGAAAAACAAAAAATCATAAGATCAATTGATTTCGTGTATTCATTCCTAATTCCTAAAAATTGAATCACTGTTTTCCTCAGGCTTATCTGGGGGAGGCAGTGATTTTTTGAAACGAGAGCATAGATATCTGTGTTTTCTTATCGCTGTTTAACCATTCAGGAAATCTCAAATACCATTTAGGATTTGGAGTAAGGATTTAGGAAAATATAGCTTATATTAGAGATGTCTCGAGTTTACAAAGGAGAGTTCATATGAAGAAGTATCAACTTCTATTCAAAATTAGTGCAGTTTTCTCTTACCTATTTTTCGTATTTGGTCTTTCTCAGCTGACGCTTATTGTTCAAAATTATTGGCAATTTTCTTCCCAGATTGGCAATTTCGTCTGGATTCAAAATATCTTGAGTTTGCTATTTAGCGGAGTCATGATTTGGATTCTGGTTAAGACAGGGCACGGCTATCTTTTTCGCATTCCGAGAAAAAAATGGCTTTGGTATTCGATTTTGACAGTATTAGTGGTAGTGCTCCAGATCTCTTTTAACGTTCAGACAGCTAAACATGTTCAATCAACTGCTGAAGGTTGGGCTGTATTGATCGGTTATAGTGGGACCAACTTTGCTGAGCTAGGTATCTATATAACTTTGTTCTTCCTGACTCCACTTATGGAAGAGCTAATCTATAGAGGATTACTGCAACACGCCTTTTTTAAGCATTCGAGATTTGGCCTTGATTTGCTTCTTCCGTCAATTTTATTTGCTCTTCCTCATTTTTCAAGCCTGCCTAGTTTGTTAGATATCTTCGTCTTTGCAACATCTGGCATCATCTTTGCTAGTTTGACCCGCTATACCAAGAGCATTTATCCATCCTATGCGGTGCATGTGATTAATAATATTTTCGCAACATTACCATTTTTGCTGACTTTTTTACAGAGGGTGTTTGGGTAAATACTGGCGCGAGAGTTAGGAATGATAGCTTTTAAACTTAAGGAGGAAAATAAGTATGACACCATTAAAATGGTTTGCTGGAGGAAGCGAAAGACGTTGTGAAGCCATGACTATCATAAATCATCTTTTGGAAGATATAAAGGATACGCCTCAACTGACTCCCTTGAAAAATCTGTTAGTGAGTTATAAAAGACGATTAGAGAACGATGGGACCTCTACTCCATTTATTTTGAGTCAAATGAATGTTGACATCTCACGTGTGTTGATTGATAATAAGTTGATGTTATCAGAAAATCAAGCCGATCAGATCAAAAAATTGAGAGAATTATCAGCTATTCGCTATGGCTACTGATGAAGTACAGGGATAGGACTCTTTCTATAAATTTCCAGTCAAATAAATTGCATTCGTTTTCTTAAGCAGGTATACTAGTATAGTTAGATGAAAAATTCTGAAAATTTAAGAATAGAAAAGAGAACAAATCTTATGGCAAAAGATATTCGTGTCTTACTTTACTACCTTTATACTCCAATTGAAAATGCAGAGCAATTTGCTGCAGACCACTTGGCTTTCTGTAAATCAATCGGCCTTAAAGGCCGTATCCTAGTCGCTGACGAAGGAATTAACGGAACAGTTTCAGGGGATTATGAAACAACTCAAAAATACATGGACTACGTTCACAGCCTCCCAGGCATGGAAGACCTCTGGTTTAAGATTGACGAAGAAAGTGAACAAGCCTTCAAGAAGATGTTCGTTCGCTACAAGAAAGAGATTGTCCACCTTGGTTTGGAAGACAACGACTTTGACAACGACATCAACCCACTTGAAACAACAGGTGCCTACTTGTCTCCAAAAGAGTTCAAAGAAGCTCTTCTTGACGAAGATACCGTTGTCCTTGACACACGTAACGATTATGAGTACGACCTAGGACACTTCCGTGGGGCTATTCGCCCAGATATCCGCAACTTCCGTGAGTTGCCACAATGGGTCCGTGATAACAAGGAAAAATTCATGGACAAGCGTGTCGTAGTTTACTGTACAGGTGGCGTTCGCTGTGAGAAATTCTCAGGCTGGATGGTCCGTGAAGGCTATAAAGATGTCGGTCAATTGCACGGAGGAATCGCTACTTACGGTAAAGACCCAGAAGTTCAAGGTGAGCTTTGGGATGGGAAAATGTACGTCTTTGACGAGCGTATTGCCGTAGATGTTAACCATGTCAACCCAACTATCGTAGGGAAAGACTGGTTTGATGGAACACCATGTGAACGTTATGTCAACTGTGGAAATCCATTCTGTAACCGTCGTATCTTGACATCAGAAGAAAATGAAGACAAGTACCTTCGTGGATGCTCACACGAGTGCCGTGTTCACCCACGTAACCGCTATGTTTCAGAACATGAATTGACACAAGCTGAAGTTGTCGAGCGCCTAGCCGCTATCGGTGAAAGCTTGGATCAAGTAGCTACTGTATAAGATTAAACAGTCCTTAGGGGCTGTTTTTCTATGCTTTTTACTCAAAAATCTAAAGTTTGTTTCTGTATCTTTCAGGAAAATAAGGTATACTATATGTAAACGATTTCAAAGGAGTCCAGTTATGACGAAAACATTTTTTATTCCAAATAAACAGAGTATTTTAGGAGAACAGGAAATTTTGACTGCCAAGTCCATCTTGGCCTTGGTAGATGGTTTGGAGTCACATAGCTATGATGCCGTCTATCTCCGTCAGCCTCTCAACCGTCTTGAGTATATCGAGTGTGCGATAGTGGGGCAATCACAATTTCTTTTTAAGGTCAGTTATGCTGATGGTCAAAAGGCTTACCGTGTCGATCTTCCTGACCTACTCACGAAGACAGACTGGCAGATTATCAAATCATTTTTAGATGCTCTGCTTGCTTATACAGGAACTGAGATTGAAGGACTAGATGGTTTTGATTTTGAAGCGTATTTCCAGGCAAGTATCCAAGCCCATCTAGCAGATACTGCAGCTCGTTTTACGATTTGCCAAGGAATTTTTAATCCTGTTTTCTTTAGTCATGAGGACTTGAAAAGCTTTTTAGAGGCAGATGGTTTGGCACAGTTTGAAGCACGTGTACGTGCAGTTCAAGAGACAGATGCTTACTTTGCAAGAGTTTCCTTCTATCAGGATGGAGAAGGACAAGTTCACGGTGTTTACCATCTGGCTCAAGGAGTCAAGACTGTTTTACCGAGAGAACCATTTGTTCCTGCTTCCTATATTGAGCAATTGCTGGATAAGGAAGTTCAGTGGGAGATTGACTTGGTTCAAATTACAGGAGACGGCTCTAAACCAGAAGACTATGAAGCCATTGCCCGCTTGGACTATGCAAAATTCCTAGAGTCATTACCATCAGCATCTTACCACCAATTAGATGCCAATCAATTAGAAGTGCAACCAATCTTAGACAAAGATTTTAAAGCATTAGCACAAGAAGAGTAAAGCAGGTCAAGTGACTTGCTTTTTTGACATAGAAAAATCCTGCCATGGATGACAGGATTGAAGTTTAAAGAAAGGCCAAGATACGAAGGTAATCCCCAATCAGTGCTACCTCAGCTACAAAGAAGAGGAGGATAATGACTCCGTTCACAAGGACAGACAAGAATAACTGATAGAAGGAGTCGGTTTCACTTGCTTGACTTGGCCTTGTAATGATATGGAGACTGGCAAGCAGAATGATTCCAACACTAATCACACACAAGAGGGCTGTGAATCGCAGGCTATCAAAGAAGGCAAAGAAACTAGCAATGGCAGTGAGGAAGATTGGAATTGCCAAGAGTTGACTATATTGTTGGAGAACCTTTTCTAGCGTCCAGTCTTTTTCCTGGTGGATAAATCGTCTCACGACGAAACCACCCAAGAGGAATGAAAAGAAGAAGAGTGTTGTTGCTACTAGGATAGAGATAATCGAAAAGAGATTTAATGAAGCAAATTGTTCAGGGAAGTGATTATGCATAGTTGCTATATGTCCATAGTAAGCATGTTTGATGTGGTAGATACTAAAGAAAAAGGAAGATGCAGAAAACAGAATGAGCAAGAGGAAGGCTGTATAACTGTGTGTGCTACTTGTTTCAAGACTGCTTGTAGGAGATTTGAGAGCTTCCACTAGCCAAGACCAAAAATCAAGCGCTTGCTCTTTCCATCTATCCGTAGATTTTGGAGCTTGGTCGGGGATATAGGGACTTTCTAAGGATTGACTGATAAGAAGGGGCTCTTTCGTGGTTGGTTTTTGCTGAGGAAGTACTTCTTGACTCTCTTCAGCTATAGTGACTTTTTCTGTTTCTTTAGAAAGATCTTGCTCTTCTTCAGTAGAATCTAATGCTTTCTTTTCTTCTATTTCTGTTCTTGCTTCACTGTCTTCAGGCGTTTCAATTGTCTCTTTTTGCTGGCTTTCCAGTTTGACTTCAGCTTGAGAGACTTCCTCCTCTACTTGAGTATTTTTTTCAATTGGTGTATCGAGATCGGCTATCGTTTCTTCAGTCTTGTCTGCAACCTCTTGAGCTTGCTCTTCAGGTTTGTTCTTGCTTGTTGTTTTTACAAAATCATTACTTTCAAACCATTCTTGTTTCATGGTAGAACCTCCCTTTTTAGTTAGATAAATATGCTTCCATAGTAGCGAATGTAAGCGTTTTTGTCAACGATTTCTAGAAGAAGACTCGTGTTCCTCTGCTTTGAGTAGATAGATATATTGGTCTGCCCTTGCTATGAGTTGATCTTTCACATCAGCTTTTTCTGTTTTATAAGGATTGCTTAAATGTTCATCTCTGTTTTCTTTATTGTTAAATGAACGTCTTCCTTCTCTCACAAAATGAAGAATAGAACCATGTTTTGTTGAAAGATCTAAGTTGATTCTTTGTTTTTCTTCTTCGGAAAGTAGCAGTTGTAGGTCTGTTTTCGCCACCAATTCCACCTTACCGTGTACTTGGATATTTTCAGCGTGGAAGTGCTTCTCTGTTGACTCTAGTTGACTATCTGTAAGGTCTGTATCAAAGATATTAACGATATTAGGGGTTGTGAGTTTACTGTTTTTGATACGACTTCCTTCAATTCGGAGGATATAGCTGTTTGTATTGAGGGTCGCATTTTCAAGGCTAGCATTTATGATGGTGGTTTGTCTGCGATTGGCTGAGATGTTGATTCCTTTTAGGCTTCTTCCTTTTGGCAATTGGAGAATAACTTCATCAAAACGACTAGAGTAGCTGCTTGCGATATGGAGAATCCCGCCGATTCCAGAAGAGAGAAATGGAGTTTCAGACAGTTTCTTATCAGTGAGGCTCAGCGTTTTATCGTTCTGATTCGTGATAAGATCATGGTGAGCAGAAAGAGATGGATGGTAAGAAATGTGGATTTGATCATCGAAAGAGTCTGTGATGGTCAGCGCGTGTTGGTGGAGAGTAATTTCTAGGTTTTCGACTTCCTTGCCAAAGGTTAGCTCTTCCGTACGGCTATCATAGACAGGTTCCTTGGACATGGAAAGTAGGCTCTTAATCCCGTCAGATTGGATACCTACAAAAAGCAAGATAAAGCCGATAACGGTAGTCACCACACCAAAAATGAGAAATCCTTTTGTCAATTTACGCATGCTGGTCACCTCTCTTTCCTTTTTTGAGAACAAATTGCACCAGGCGAACAATGAGTAGGCCGAAGAAGCGGGCTACATAGGAAATACCTAGTAAGACTAGTGAAGAAGCACCGATAGCCAGTAAACCAGCACCAAAAATCAAGATAAAGGCTGATTTAGCTTGGGCTAAGACAGTGAAACTTTCAACTAAAAATAGGAATCCGCCGATGATACCAAGTATGGAAACCGCAAAGAAAGCCAAGATGACAGTCAAGGCTGCCACAAGGATTGCGAACAGGGACACGAGGATGGCGATTCCCAGAGGAATACCGATGGGTGCTGCAAGGAGGGCTAACAAGGCGATATGCAAAATTTGTCGGTTATTCTTTTGAGCAGGTGCTTCATTGATTTTTTTATCGAGAAGATTGGAGAGAACTTCGTGAGCTGCTTCCTTAGGAGTTCCCAAGCTAGCGATGAGTTCTTCTTCTCCTTCGACTCCAGCATCGTCAAAGAGTTCCCTGAAATAGTCCATGGCTTCAATTTGGTCAGCCTGAGGCAGTTTTTTGAGATAGAGTTCTAGCTGAGTCAGGTATTCAGTTCTTGTCATGGCGGATACTCCCTTCTATGATGCCATTAATGGTGTCTGTATAGAGTGCCCATTCATCTTTCAGGGTCACGAGCTGTTCTATACCACCATTTGTCAAGGAGTAGTATTTGCGCATGCGACCTTGGAACTCTCTAGAATAGGTTGTCAGAAAGCTATTGCCTTCCAATTTTTTGAGAATGGGATAGAGCGTAGATTCTTTGATGTTAGCGATAAGCTTAATGGTCTGGCTAATCTCATAACCATAAGAATCATCCTGCTCCAGTACGGCCAAGATGAGAAATTCAATCAAGGCAGAGGATGTTGGAAAGTACATGGGAAACCTCCTTTTCTAATGTGTAAGATTTTTATATATAATTTTTCTACACATACATTGTACATCTAAATGAAAGCCCTGTCAAGAGAAATGTGTAAAATTTTTATATATAAAAAACTTCTAGCCAAAACTAGAAGTTTAAAGGATTTTATCAGCTCTGTCCACTGTAAAGAGGGCCACAGTCATCAGGATATCGACGAGTAAGAGGGCAGCTACAGCTGGCACCCAAGAGTGGAAAAGGTCAAAACTGTAACCAAAGAGGGTTGGCCCAAAGGCTGCTAGGATATAGCCTCCTGTTTGAGATAAACCAGACAATTGTGCAGTCTTTTCAGGGGCGCTTGTCTTGAGTGAAAAGTTGACCATGAGATAGGGGAAGAGGGCGCTGGTCGCGGTTCCGATGAGGATATGGATGGCAAGCCAGTAAAAGAAATTACCGATTGGGAAAAAGAGCATGGAAATACCGACCACGCCAGCCAGTGAAACCAGAGTGAGCATGAGCTGACGGTTGCGAGTAGACAAGCTGGTTGTCAGGCTTGGGATAGTCATTGAAAAAGGAATGCTAATCAGGGAGAAGATAGAGGTTAGCAAGCCAGCTTCGTGACTGGATAGGCCTGCATGGATGGCCATGGTAGGTAGCCAGGTCATAGCGGTGTAAAAGAGCAAGGATTGAAAACCTGCAAAGACAATCACTGCCCAGACCTGTTTATTATGCATGACCTTTGTTTTGCTTTTTTGTTTGGTTTGTGGAGCCAGTCTGTGATTATAGCGGTGATTAGGCAGCCAGACCAAAAAAGTTGCTAGGCAGAGCAGGGTGAGGAGGATGATAAGTCCTTTCCAAGAACTGGCTTGTGTAATAGGCACAGCCAGATAGGAGGCCAGAGCCGTTGCAATCCCCATAGAGGTTACATATAAGGTAGTCAGAAAACCAATTTTCTTTGGTTGATTGGCTTGGATAAGACTAGGAAGCAGAACATTAATGACTGCGATACTTGCCCCAACCATCAAGGTTCCTAGATAGAGCAGAGGCAGATTGATTAGTCTAATGAGAGAACCGATGGTCAAGAAGAAAAGGCTATAGGTAAAGAGATGCTCCAAGCCGATTTTTTGAGCCAGTCGGGTAGAAAATAGCGAGAAGAGGGTAAACATGAGGAGAGGAAGGCTGGTCAAGACACCAAGCGAACTAACTTCTACTCCCAGTCCTTGCGAAATATCTCCCAAAATAATGGGTAAAACAGTAAAAGGAGTCCGCAAGGAAACACCAATTAGTATAATACCTGGAACAAAAAAGAGTGATTGCTTTTTCATATAATACCTCTTCTAGCTGATTTTAATAACAGCTTATTTTAAGGTTTTTTCCTTATAATGTCAAGTAAGGTTTTGGGCTTTCAAGATAAAAATGGGAAAGTCTTGAAAATTATGATAAAATAGTGGAAGGAAATCTATACATTGGAGAAAAACTGTGTCTGAAAAGCAAAAAATCAGCGTATTGATGTCGGTCTATATCAAGGAAAATCCGACATTTTTAGAGGATGCTATTGAGAGTGTTCAAAATCAGACCCTGAAACCGAGCGAATTGGTTCTGGTTGAGGATGGGCCTTTGACACCTGAGCTCTATCAGGTATTAGACCAGCTTGAAGCTGAGTCTGATATTCCAGTGAAACGCTATCCTCTTGAGCAGAATCAAGGTTTGGGTCTGGCTCTTCGACAGGGTGTTTTGCAGTGTCAGTACGATATCATCGCTCGTATGGATACGGATGATATAGCTGTTCCAGACCGTTTTGAGAAACAGGTTCAGCTAATGGAGAAGGACAAGCTCGACTTATTAGGTGGACATATTGCAGAGTTTATTGACAATCCTGATGAGATCGTTTCTTACCGTCGTGTTCCAACCCAGCATGCAGATATTGTAGCTTATCAAAGGATGAGAAGTGCCTTTAACCACATGACTGTCATGTTCAAGAAGGACATGGTTCTCAAGGCAGGCAACTATGAGGATGGGCTTTATATGGAGGATGACCTCCTCTGGCTCAATATGATTGCTGCAGGAGCTAAGACTGGAAATCTGGATCAAATCTTGTGTAAGGTTCGTGTTGGAGCAGGAATGTTTGAGCGTCGTGGGGGACTGCGTTACCTCAAACTCTATCGTCAAGCTCGTCAACGCATGCTGAAGCGAGGACAAATTTCTTACATGGAGTATGCCAAGAGTGTTGCCATTCAGATGGTTGTTGCTCTTTGTCCAGGATTTGTCAGACAGTTTATTTTTATGAAACTGTTAAGAAAAAGCAATTAAAAGATTGTAGCAAATCGTAAACTAGAGAAAAAGTGTTATAATAACAATATAACTATTCGGCTCTTTTAAGGAGGAGTAAATTTCTATGAATAAAAAACTCACAGATTATGTGATTGATCTGGTGGAAATTTTAAATAAACAACAAAAACAGGTTTTCTGGGGAATATTTGATATTTTGAGTATGGTGGTTTCCATCATTGTATCTTATATCTTATTCTACGGCTTGATTAATCCAGCACCTGTTGACTACATCATCTATACGAGTTTGGCCTTCCTGTTCTATCAATTGATGATTGGATTTTGGGGATTGAACGCTAGTATCAGTCGTTACAGCAAGATTACGGATTTCATGAAAATCTTTTTTGGTGTGACTGCTAGCAGTATCTTGTCATATAGTATCTGCTATGCCTTCTTGCCCCTCTTCTCCATCCGTTTTATCGTACTCTTTATCTTGTTGAGTACTTTCTTGATTTTATTGCCACGGATTACTTGGCAGTTAATCTACTCTAAACGCAAAAAGGGAAGTGGTGATGGAGAACACCGTCGAACCTTCTTGATTGGTGCCGGTGATGGTGGAGCTCTCTTTATGGATAGTTACCAACATCCAACCAGTGAATTAGAACTTGTCGGTATTTTGGACAAGGATTCTAAGAAAAAGGGTCAAAAACTTGGTGGAATCCCTGTTTTGGGTTCATATGATGATCTGCCTGAATTAGCCAAACGCCACCAAATTGAGCGTGTTATCGTTGCGATTCCGTCGCTTGACCCGTCAGAATATGAACGTATCTTGCAGATGTGTAATAAGCTGGGTGTCAAGTGTTACAAGATGCCTAAGGTTGAAACGGTTGTTCAAGGGCTTCACCAAGCAGGTACTGGCTTCCAAAAAATTGATATTACGGACCTTTTGGGACGTCAGGAAATTCGTCTTGATGAATCGCGTCTGGGCGCAGAACTGACAGGTAAGACAATCTTGGTTACAGGTGCTGGTGGCTCAATCGGTTCTGAAATCTGTCGCCAAGTTAGTCGCTTCAATCCTGAACGCATCGTCTTGCTCGGTCATGGGGAAAACTCAATCTACCTTGTTTATCATGAATTGATTCGCAAGTTCCAAGGGATTGATTATGTACCGGTTATTGCCGATATTCAAGACTATGACCGTCTCTTGCAAGTCTTTGAACAGTACAAGCCAGCTATTGTTTATCATGCGGCTGCTCACAAGCACGTTCCTATGATGGAGCGCAATCCAAAAGAAGCCTTCAAAAACAATATCCGTGGAACTTACAACGTTGCTAAGGCTGTTGATGAAGCCAAAGTACCTAAGATGGTTATGATTTCGACAGATAAGGCGGTTAATCCACCAAATGTTATGGGAGCAACCAAGCGCGTGGCTGAGTTGATTGTCACTGGCTTTAACCAACGTAGTCAATCAACCTACTGTGCAGTTCGTTTTGGGAATGTACTTGGTAGCCGTGGTAGTGTGATTCCAGTCTTTGAACGTCAGATTGCTGAAGGTGGTCCTGTAACGGTGACAGACTTCCGCATGACCCGTTACTTTATGACTATTCCAGAAGCTAGCCGTTTGGTTATCCATGCTGGTGCCTATGCCAAGGATGGAGAAGTCTTTATCCTTGATATGGGCAAACCAGTCAAGATTTATGACTTGGCCAAGAAAATGGTCCTTCTAAGTGGACACACCGAAAGCGAAATTCCAATTGTTGAAGTTGGAATCCGCCCAGGCGAAAAACTTTACGAAGAACTCTTGGTTTCGACCGAATTGGTTGATAACCAGGTTATGGATAAGATTTTCGTTGGTAAGGTTAATGTCATGCCTCTAGAAGCCATCGATCAAAAAATTGAAGAGTTCCGCACTCTTAGTGGAGATGAGTTGAAGCAAGCTATTATCGCCTTTGCCAATCAAACTACCCACGTTGAATAAAAAAGAAAAACGCATATTATCAGGTCTTGAAAAACCTTGGTAATATGCGTTTTGTTATGTGTAAACTTGCTTCATTTTATTCTGATACTCAATAAAAATCAAAGAGCAAACTAGGAGGCTAGCCGAAGGTTACTCAAAGCACAGCGTTGAGGTTACAGAGAAAACTAACGTGGTTCGAAGAGTATGAAATTGAGTATTTGCCCAGTCTCCGTTATATTATTGAAAATACTCCAAAACTTCTATGGGTTTGTGAGCGATAAAATCAGGATGATAGTTTAGCAAGTCTGCTTGCTCTCCAAATCCCCAAGTGACGGCCAATTTCTGAATGCCTGTTTCTTGAGCTCCCATCATATCAAACTTGGTATCTCCGATGATGATGGCTTGTTCCGGTGCTAGTTGATGTGCCTGCAAGGCTTGGCGAATGACATCTGCCTTATGGGGTGCTTTAGGGCTGGAACCATAAATGCCATCAAAGAAATGATAGATTCCCAAGTTTTTAGTCATGTCTTGAGCGGTTGGAGTATTCTTTGTAGTGGTGATATAAAGAGGGTAATTGCTCGATAACTTCTCAAGCAAGCCTACAATATGAGGGAAGAGCTGAGCTTCATGGATGCCTTTCTCCTTATAGTACGAACGGTATATCTGCACGGCTTCAGAAATTTGTTCTTTGGGAAGGCAGGTCGCAAAACTACTTTCAAGAGGCGGTCCCATAAAACCACGAATAGTTTTGGCATCAGGGCTAGGTACCCCCAGCTCCTTAAAGGTATGGGTAAAGGCATTGTGAATCCCGATAGAACTATCAACGAGGGTTCCGTCCAGATCGAAAAAGATAGCTGAGATAGAGGTCATGGTTTCTCCTATTTGATAAGCTTATTCTCCGAAAATTTCTTTTTGGAGGCGACGACCAGTAGGGGTGGCAGCGAGTCCACCTTCAGCTGTTTCACGAAAGGCAGTTGGCATGCTTGCTCCTACTTGGTACATGGCATCGATAACTTCATCCACAGGGATTTTAGATTCGATACCTGCCAGGGCCATGTCTGCTGCGATGAAGGCAAAGCTAGCTCCCATGGCATTGCGTTTGACACAGGGAACTTCAACCAAGCCGGCAACAGGGTCACAGATGAGGCCTAGCATATTTTTAATGACAAAGGCAATGGCCTGACTGGCCTGATAAGGTGTTCCACCGGCAGCTAGAGTCAAGGCTGCAGCACTCATAGCAGAGGCCGAACCAACCTCGGCCTGACAGCCACCTTCAGCACCTGAGATAGAGGCATTGTTTGCGATGACTAGTCCAAAGGCACCGGCAGCAAAGAGAAAATCCAGCTGTTGCTCGTGGCTGAGGTCTAATTTTTCAATAGCAGCAGTGAGAACGGAAGGCAGACAGCCAGCACTTCCAGCGGTTGGAGTGGCACAAACCAAGCCCATTTTGGCATTGTGTTCATTGACTGCAATGGCATTTCGGGCAGCAGAGAGAATCGTGTAATCTGACAGAGTTTTTCCGTTTTTAATGTAGTGATCCAATTTGGCAGCATCTCCACCTGTCAGGCCACTACGAGATTTATTTTCATTGAGACCAAGTTGGACAGAGGCTTTCATGACTTCCAGATTGCGTTCCATGAGAAGGAAGACTTCTTCACGTTCGCGACCGGTCAATTCAAACTCTGTTGTAATCATGAGTTCTGCGACATTTCCTTGAAAGTCCAGATCTGCTTGCTCGACCAATTCTTTGATAGAATAAAACATGCTTCCTCCTATTTAAAGAAATTGACATTGTGGAGATGAGGGATTTTTCGAATTTCTTCGATGGCCTCATCACAGTTGCGACTGTCAACTTCGATAATCATAATAGCTTTTTCACCAGCTTTTTCACGAGTAACATTCATCTGAGCGATATTGATACCATAGCGGGAAAGGGCCTCTGTTACGAGGGCAATCATACCTGGAATATCTTGATGAACAATGATGATAGTCGGTGTATTCATATTGAGAGAGACGGCAAAGCCATTGAGTTCAGTTACCTGAATATTTCCTCCCCCGATAGAAATACCAGTCACGCTAATGGTCTTATGAGCATTTTTGACGGTAATTTTAGTGGTGTTTGGGTGAGGGGCATTGCTGTCTTTCTGAATGGTCCAGACAATCTTGATGCCACGCTTGTGGGCAATTTCCAGGCTGTTTGGGATTTCAGGATCATCTGTATCCATGCCCAAAATACCTGCAACAAGGGCTAGGTCTGTTCCGTGACCACGATAGGTCTTGGCAAATGAGTTAAATAGTTGGAATTCGACTTCTGTCGGAGTATCATCAAAAATGGAAGAGACAATCTTCCCAATACGAACAGCACCAGCTGTATGGCTACTAGATGGGCCAATCATAACTGGTCCGATGATATCAAAGACAGATTGAAAACGAAGTGATTTCATCAGTTTCCCCTTATAAAAATTCTTATCTCTATTATATCAAAGAATGAAGGTCTTGGCTTTAATTGTGGATGAAAACCTTTTTACACTACAAATAGCATAAAAAAGCATCTTTTGTAACAAAAAATGGCTTATTTAGAGAAATAAAAAATAATTTTGTAATATTTCTACATAAAAGTGTCAAGAAACGGTAATATTTAAAGGGTATGATAGAACTATAGAAAGAAGGAGAATTTTCAAATATGAAATCAACAACTAAAAAGATTAAAACAACTCTTGCAGGAGTAGCTGCCTTGTTTGCAGTATTTGCTCCATCATTTGTATCTGCTCAAGAATCATCAACTTACACTGTTAAAGAAGGTGATACACTTTCAGAAATCGCTGAAACTCACAACACAACTGTTGAGAAATTGGCAGAAAACAACCACATCGACAACGTTCATTTGATTTATGTTGGTCAAGAGTTGGTTATCGATGGTCCTGTAGCACCTGTTGCAACACCAGCGCCAGCTACTTATGCGGCACCAGCTGCTCAAGATGAAACTGTTTCAGCTCCAGTAGCAGAAACTACAGAAGTAGTAGAAGAAGCAGCACCAGCTGCAAGCGCTCCTGTAGCAGAAGAAACTGTTGCTGCAGCAGAAACTTCAGCACCAGTTGCAACTGTAAGTGGATCTGAAGCAGAAGCTAAAGAATGGATTGCACAAAAAGAATCAGGTGGTAGCTATACAGCTACAAACGGCCAATACATTGGACGTTACCAATTGACAGATTCATACTTGAATGGTGACTACTCAGCTGAAAACCAAGAACGTGTAGCAGATGCTTACGTTGCAGGACGTTACGGTTCATGGTCAGCTGCTAAAAACTTCTGGCTTAACAACGGCTGGTATTAAGAAATAACGAACAGAATAATTTGAAAAAGTCGAGGAAATCCCTCGACTTTTTTATATTTCTTTCGGTTGATAATAGATCTCCACCTCTTTTTTGAGAAAGGCTAGAATGGAAGTTTCATCGGTCAGCTCTAGAAGGGAGAACCCTTTTTGGATAAGTTTGGCATCATCCCTACAAATCCCAATACGGACATAGCAGATAGCAAGCATATCGTAGCTTTTCTTGTTCTTGGCATCCTCTAGTAAAGTATAGCAGATTTGTTGACACATGTTTTTGTCTTGATGGTATAAGTAAATGGTGGAAAGGTTGAGTAGGATTGCCATTCGTAAGTCATATAAATGTTGGTAGTTTTTATAGACTTCCAAGCGTTGCAGGATTTTTCCAGTAATGAGATGGAGGTGTTCAATTGGAAAGCTGAAAAGGATGGTATTGAGGATTTTTAGGTCACTTTCATACCATGTATCTTGTTTTTCAATTTTTTCCCATAGTTTTTGGATAGTCTGTTTCACTTGCTCTGACAGTTGCTCTGTACCATATTGACGGATATGAATGACAACTTCCAGCATATCCCTGATTTCTTCTATAGGCAGATCGTGATGGGTCTTGAGATAGTTTTGGCATGTTTCAAAAAAATCAACTAGACCACTGCCACCAATGATGGAATTCATATTGAGATAAGTTTGCATGATTTCTGTCCGTTGGCTCGGCTGATAGAGATGGCAGATGTAGTCAAATTCTTCAAAACTCATATTCATTTGCCGAAGAAGAAAATCCATATTTTCATATTTAGGAGTTGCCTTACCACTTTCAATCTTTGATAGGCTGGTTCTTGATAGGACATCTCCGCAGACCTCTTCTTGGGTTAATCCTTTTGACTCACGTATTTCTTTATAGACCTTTCCAAAATCATAACGCATGATTTTCTCCTTTTAGTGAAAAAAGTTAACAAACAATAAAATCCTATTAAAAATATTGTATCATAGTAATATAAAAAGTAAAAAAGAAAGCTAAAATAAGTTTGGTGTAATTTTAATATGGGGTTAATGAGTACTATGATGTAGCTAGAAAAGGGGTGGAAAAATGTTTAAAAATAAGGAACTTTTTCGAGTAGTCATGATATTTGTGATAGGAATTATCCTAATTTTAATGACACCCGTCTTATTTAAAGTTATGATGGACCTATTTTCAAAATAAATAGGCTTCTGTTTTAGGCAGAGGTGTGAATCAGGAGGTTAAGCGATGAACTACAATTTAAAATATCTTTTATCAGGAATATTTGTCCTAGTCTTTATAGGTTTCCTAGTCTGGATGCGTTATGTTAATCAGAGGAAGGAAGAAGAGCATTCGGATGTGTCTTTTGAAGCGAGGTTAGATAGTGAAGTCAAGACCTTGTATAAACAACTAGGATTGGGTGAGGAGCCTCATTATTTCTTAGCCTATCGCTACCTACATCCCTGGTTTAATTTGGCGATTTTACCACCAACAGTTGAAATTTTCTTAACTAAAATAGCGCTGGTGATGGTGACTCCAGATGAACTGCTGATAAGAAATCTTGGGAATGGGATGACTTTCACAAGTGAGCACCATCGCGATTTGCGGCAAGGACTTATCCGCATTCCAAAATCAGAGATGAAAGAATTTGAGATTCGCAACTGGAAAAGAGTTTTTGTATTGGGCGATTTTTTGACAATTAAAACAAGCCAACATAGCTATTATTTGCAGGTCAGAGATGATGGACTTCAAAAGGGAAGTCTCTCTACCAAACATTTCTCCGACTTGAAACGACAAGATTTTCTCGGATTATTGACAGATAAAAGGACATTCTGATAGACAATTGCCCCAAAAATGGAATCTCTGAATGTTCAACAATTCAAAAACCACACAGTGTTTTCAGACTTGAACACAATCAAGCTGAGAGAATCACTGTGTGGTTTTATTGGAAAGTTAGTTTTTGCTAGCCTTTTATGTACTTTGTTCGATAAAAGACAATTAAATTAGTGATAGCCGATTGCTTACTGCTGACCGAATGATGTAACTCCGCCACCTAAACTAGCGAGATCATCACTGTTTGTTGTGGGAACTCCAGCATTGTTACTATTGGTATTAGTTTCTGCTTGAGCTTCTGAAGTATTAGCTGCTTGATTTTGTGTACTTGCCACATCATTTCCGCTGCTGCCAGCACTATCAGATGAAGGTTGTTCGCTTGCAGGCGCTTGTGAACTGTATCTGCTCCCATTTGACTCAGTATAGGTTGGAGTGTAGCTCCCTCCTTCTGAAGAATAGCTTTCTCTTTCCCTCTCGCTACTAGTCGTTCCTGTTTCTTTTTTGTCAGTCTTTTGTCCTTCTTTTTTGGTCAAGACTTCAACTTGCTTTTGGAATTTAGAAATTAGTTCTTGGATGGGTTTTATTTTTTCATCAATAGTGGCTTGTTCGCTTGTGGGGTTGACACTTTTAATGATTTCTAGTATTTTTTGTAAGGAAGTGATGGCTGTTTCAAGTGTTTGTTTATCTTCAAACTGACTATCGGATTCCTTTATATCCATTTTTAAAGCTTTTTCGCTATAATGATTGGTGATTTTATCGGACGTAGTAGTAAGAAAGTCTGCTAATGTTTGCTTGCCTTCGTCAGTGTTTGGCTTCAATTCTTGAATTCTTTTCCAATCTTCTATAATTGTTTCAGAATAGATATTAAAATCTTTGATGGCTTTTTTTACTTGTTCGACATCTTGTTCATTTTTTTGCCGTTTGAAGAAAGCAATATTGCCTCTTTCTGTTAAGATGTTTTCTTGGTGAATGACTAGACCAATTAAAAGTCCAAGACTTGCGACAATGATAATAGTAAAAATGGTATTTTTTGATTTTAGAATATCTTTGTAGTTTTTCACAATCGTTCTACGTACATGGATGGTAGTATCTTTAAGGGATCATGTACGTATTCCTCCTCATTACAGTATATCATTTTTAGTTTATTTTATAAATAAGATAATAAGCAGTAGAGGGATTAAGCTATAAATTACCCTCTTTTTAAACAATTATATATGTATTTACAGAGAGGATGGTCGATTGACATCCTCTTTCTTGTCTTCTCCAACCAAGCATGTTATAATGAATACTGCTCAAGCGACCTTCAATCGTTAAGCACACACGACCTTCAATCGTGAATAAACGAATAGATGGGAGACTTACCATGAGTGAGAACTCTAAAACACGTGTTGTCGTAGGGATGAGTGGTGGTGTTGATTCGTCGGTGACGGCTCTTTTACTCAAGGAGCAGGGCTACGATGTGATCGGTATCTTCATGAAGAACTGGGATGACACAGATGAAAACGGCGTCTGTACGGCGACCGAAGATTACAAGGATGTGGCTGCGGTGGCAGACCAGATTGGCATTCCTTACTACTCTGTCAACTTTGAAAAAGAGTACTGGGATCGCGTTTTTGAGTATTTCCTAGCGGAATACCGTGCAGGGCGCACGCCAAATCCAGATGTTATGTGCAACAAGGAAATTAAGTTCAAGGCTTTTTTGGACTATGCCATGACCTTGGGGGCAGACTATGTAGCGACTGGGCACTATGCCCGAGTGGCACGTGATGAGGATGGCATCGTTCACATGCTTCGTGGTGTGGACAATGGCAAGGACCAAACCTATTTCCTCAGCCAACTCTCACAAGAACAGCTTCAAAAAACTATGTTCCCTTTGGGGCATTTGGAAAAGCCTGAAGTTCGCAGACTAGCAGAAGAAGCAGGCCTTGCGACTGCTAAGAAGAAAGACTCGACAGGGATTTGCTTTATAGGAGAAAAGAACTTTAAAAACTTTCTCAGCAACTACCTGCCAGCTCAGCCTGGTCGCATGATGACTGTGGATGGTCGCGATATGGGCGAGCATGCAGGTCTGATGTACTATACGATTGGTCAGCGTGGAGGTCTAGGTATCGGTGGGCAACACGGTGGAGACAATGCCCCTTGGTTCGTTGTCGGAAAAGACCTCAGCAAGAATATCCTCTATGTAGGACAAGGTTTCTACCATGACTCACTCATGTCAACCAGCCTAGAGGCTAGCCAAGTCCACTTTACTCGTGAGATGCCAGAGGAATTCACGCTAGAATGTACGGCTAAATTCCGCTATCGTCAGCCTGACTCTAAGGTGACCGTCCATGTCAAAGGAGACAAGGCAGAGGTTATCTTTGCAGAACCGCAACGCGCCATCACACCAGGTCAGGCAGTTGTCTTTTACGACGGGGAAGAGTGTCTAGGTGGTGGTTTGATTGACAATGCCTACCGCGATGGACAAGTTTGTCAGTACATTTAGATTGACAAATTTTCTCAATTTGCTACAATAATAAAAGCAATAGAAATGATGGTCAAAGCTCATGGATGTTGCAGGCTTTTTTGTCCTGCACTTCTTTGGAGTTTTGACTGTTTTTGTGTCGTTTAAGGGAAAGGACAAGAATGACTCAGCAAGACTTTCGGACAAAAGTAGGAAATACAATTTTTGGAGTTCGGGCGACAGCCTTGATTCTCCAAAATCGCAAGCTTCTAGTTACCAAAGATAAGGGCAAGTATTACACTATCGGAGGTGCGATTCAAGTCAATGAAAGCACGGAAGACGCGGTAGTCCGTGAAGTGAGGGAAGAACTGGGTGTCAAAGCTCAAGCTGGGCAACTAGCTTTCGTGGTTGAAAATCGTTTTGAACAGGACGGTGTTTCCTATCACAACATTGAATTTCATTATTTGGTAGACTTACTTGAAGATGCTCCGTTGACCATGCAGGAAGATGAGAAAAGGCAGCCCTGTGAATGGATTGACATAGACAAGCTTGAGGGTATCAATCTAGTTCCAGCTTTTTTAAAAACAGCCCTGCCAGATTGGGACGGCCAACTAAGACACATCCATCTTGAGGAATAGGAGAGAAATATGACATATAATTTTACAGAAGAATACGATATTATTGTAATTGGTGCGGGACACGCTGGGGTCGAAGCTTCCTTGGCCGCTAGCCGTATGGGTTGTAAGGTCTTACTTGCGACTATCAACATTGAAATGCTGGCTTTCATGCCTTGTAACCCCTCTATCGGTGGTTCTGCCAAAGGGATTGTTGTGCGTGAAGTTGATGCCCTCGGTGGCGAGATGGCCAAAACTATTGACAAGACTTACATCCAGATGAAGATGCTCAACACAGGGAAGGGGCCAGCTGTCCGTGCCCTTCGTGCGCAGGCTGACAAGGAGCTTTATTCCAAGGAAATGCGCAAGACGGTTGAAAATCAAGAAAATCTGACCCTTCGTCAGACTATGATTGATGAGATTTTGGTGGAAGACGGCAAAGTTGTCGGTGTTCGTACAGCGACCCATCAAGAGTATGCTGCTAAGGCTGTTATCGTGACGACAGGGACGGCTCTCCGTGGGGAAATTATCATCGGAGACCTTAAGTATTCATCAGGTCCTAACCACAGCCTAGCTTCTATTAACCTTGCTGACAACCTCAAGGAATTAGGACTCGAAATTGGTCGTTTCAAGACAGGAACGCCTCCACGTGTCAAGGCTTCTTCAATCAACTACGATGTGACAGAAATTCAGCCAGGAGACGAAGCGCCTAATCACTTCTCTTATACTTCACGTGATGAGGATTATGTCAAAGACCAAGTGCCATGTTGGTTGACTTATACCAATGGTACCAGTCATGAGATTATCCAAAACAACCTCCACCGTGCGCCTATGTTTACAGGTGTGGTCAAGGGAGTGGGACCTCGTTATTGCCCATCGATTGAGGACAAGATTGTGCGCTTTGCGGACAAGGAACGCCACCAACTCTTCCTTGAGCCAGAAGGGCGCAATACAGAGGAAGTCTATGTTCAAGGTCTATCAACTAGTCTGCCTGAGGATGTCCAACGTGAGCTGGTTCATTCCATCAAAGGTTTGGAAAATGCAGAGATGATGCGAACAGGTTATGCTATTGAGTATGACATGGTCTTGCCTCACCAGTTGCGTGCGACTTTGGAAACCAAGAAAATCTCAGGTCTTTTCACTGCTGGTCAGACAAATGGAACGTCAGGTTACGAAGAAGCTGCTGGGCAAGGGATTATCGCAGGTATTAATGCGGCTCTGAAAATCCAAGGCAAGCCTGAATTGATTTTGAAGCGCAGTGATGGTTATATCGGGGTGATGATTGATGACTTGGTGACCAAGGGCACCATTGAACCCTACCGTCTATTGACCAGTCGTGCTGAATACCGTCTCATTCTCCGTCATGACAATGCCGATATGCGTTTGACAGAGATGGGACGTGAGATTGGTCTTGTGGATGATGAACGCTGGGCTCGCTTTGAAATCAAGAAAAATCAATTTGAAAATGAGATGAAACGTTTAGATAGCATCAAACTCAAGCCAGTCAAGGAAACCAATGCCAAGGTTGAGGAGATGGGCTTCAAACCGTTGACAGATGCGGTGACAGCCAAGGAATTCCTTCGCCGTCCAGAAGTGTCTTACCAAAATGTGGTGGCTTTTATCGGACCAGCTGCAGAGGACTTGGATGACAAGATTATCGAATTGATTGAAACAGAAATCAAGTATGAAGGCTACATTTCCAAAGCCATGGACCAGGTTGCCAAGATGAAGCGCATGGAAGAAAAACGCATTCCAGCCAATATCGACTGGGATGACATTGATTCTATCGCAACCGAAGCCCGTCAGAAGTTCAAACTCATCAATCCAGAAACCATCGGCCAAGCCAGCCGTATTTCGGGAGTAAACCCGGCAGATATTTCTATTTTAATGGTGTATCTTGAAGGTAAAAATCGTAGTATTTCTAAAACTCTTCAAAAATCAAAATAATACGTCGTCGGCTTCGGCTCACCTAACTCAAGTTATGCTTTCGCCTAGCCTTCTAGTCTGATTTCGATTTTTATTGAGTTTCAATCTCAAAAGAAAGCATAGAGAAAAACAGCTCCGTCTTCGGGGCTGTTTTCTTGCTTTATTCTTCATCTGGTGTGAGGATCATAGGGATGATAATCGGTTCACGTTCTGTATTTTCATAAAGGAAGGGGCGAATAGCGTTGACAATGGCACCATTGACTGATTGCACGCTAGCATCCTTATTTTTCAGTGCGATACGAATTGCATTGAAGAGGATGCGCTGGCTTTGGCGAATCAAGTCGCCAGACTCTCTCATGTAGACAAAGCCTCGGCTGAGGATGTCTGGGCCAGACAGAATCATCTGCGATTTGAAGTCAACAGTTGCGACTGCCAGAACGACACCGTCTTCAGATAGATCACGACGATCTTTGAGGACAGCTGCGCCGATTTCACCGATACGATTTCCATCGACATAGATATCTTGGGCGTTGAAATGACCTGCGATACGAGCTGAGTCAGCAGTAAGGGCAAGCACATCACCATTGCTCATGATAAAGATATTGTCCTTCTCAACACCAGTATCCACTGCTAGTCCAGCGTGGACCTTTTGCATGCGGTATTCACCGTGGACAGGCATGAAGTATTTTGGCTTAATCAAGCGGAGCATGAGTTTTTGCTCTTGCTGGCCACCGTGTCCAGAGGTATGGATATTGTTAACCTTACCGTGGATAACTTCGACACCAGCTTCAGAAATGATGTTGATCAGCTTGTTGACGCTAGTAGTGTTTCCAGGGATTGGACTAGAAGAGAAGATAACCGTATCGCCTGGTTGGAGTTGCACCTGACGGTGGGTTCCGTTGGCGATACGAGAGAGTGCTGCCATCGGCTCCCCCTGACTACCTGTACAGAGGATAAGAACCTCGCCAGCAGGGTAGTCTTTGATTTCATTTGGCTCGATAAAGGTTCCCTTAGGAGCTTTGATGTAGCCAAGATCGATTCCGTTGACAATGGCCTTTTCCATCGAACGACCAAAGACAGCGATCTTACGTCCAGTCTTAACAGCAGCTTCTGTTGCTTGCTGGAGACGGAAGATATTTGAGGCAAAGGATGCAAAGATGATACGTCCCTCTATGCCTTGGATAATCTTCATGATGGACTGACCAACGACTTTTTCAGAGTTGGTAAAGGTTGGCACTTCTGCATTTGTTGAGTCAGACAGGAGACAGAGCACGCCTTCTTCGCCAAGGGCAGCCATACGGTGCAAGTCCGCAGGTTCTCCAACTGGAGTAAAGTCGAACTTAAAGTCACCCGTACAGACGATTTTTCCTTGAGGTGTATGAATAACAATCCCCAAAGGCTCTGGAATGGAGTGAGTGGTTCTAAAGAAAGTTGCCTTGAGATTTTTAAAGGTCAACTCAGTGTTGTGGTTGATTTCGTAAAGTTTGGCGTTGCGCAAGAGGCCGTGTTCTTCGAGTTTCCCACGGATCAAAGCCAAGGCAAGTGGTCCAGCATAGATAGGGACATTTGCTTGCTTGAGTAGGAAAGGAATCCCACCGATGTGGTCCTCGTGTCCGTGTGTGATTAAGACAGCCTTGACGCGGTCGATATTGTCCACGATGTATGAGTAGTCAGGAATGACATAGTCGATACCCAGCAAGTCATCTTCTGGGAATTTAATCCCAGCATCGACGATAACAATCTCGTCTTGGTATTCAATCCCGTAAGTGTTTTTCCCGATTTCTCCCAGACCACCGATGGCAAAAACGCCGACTTCTTCAGGTTTAAGAGTGTAGGCCATATTAGAACTCCGTAATTTCGAAGGCGCCAGTTTCTTTTTCGTAATCTAGCAATTTGTCAGACAAGAGTTCGATATACTCGATATTGTACTCTGGGCGATTTTCTTCGACAAGTTGGCGAGCAGCGATACGGCCCTCAAGTTCTGAGTTAGCATCGATGTCTAGGTATAGTGCGCGTGTTGTTTCACGGCGTGGGCTACGTTCTTTTGTTTCTTGATAAAAAACTTTGTAAATCATATAGTTCCTTTCTATTTACAGGTCAGCTTATTCCAAACTTTTAGCAGAGATTTGTTGATTTCATTCCATTTTGTGTCTAGATTGACCTTGATTCGTTACAATTATTTCAATTATACCACAAAATGAAAAATTAGTAAAAGACGGAAACGAGAAAGTCGTGAGGGGAAGAGGGAGCAAAAGATAGATAGGATTCGTTCGGAGAGCGCTTAGGTGTTATAATTAAAGGGGAAATCTAAAGAGATAGTAGATTTAAGGGAGAATATAGTTCTAGTTTCATTAATCGTTGGTGTAGATGGTTGGGACAGAATGGTATCTTTGAAAAAAGAAAAAGCTCTTGAGAAATCTCGAGAGCAAATAAAAAAGCTGAGACAAAACTCGGGGATTTTCCTGGAGCAGTCCAGGTGGCAGCACCTCTACCTGAAGCGAATGCATCGCAACCTTTGAATGACTTGTCACCAAATCAAACTCGATCTCAGCCTTTACTTAATTCTATCATCTATGAGGTTAAGAAGTCAATCTATAAGTATAACGATGTAGAAATAGCAAGATGGAGTGGAGTGCTTACTAAAAGGCAAAGACAAGCACTTAATTTAAGAGTAAGCAAAAAGAGAGGACCAATGGTAGTCAGGGGTCTTTACAGCTCAAAGCTGAAGGCAGTCCCACACCCGTACCAGAAGTTGGTACCTTTGAACGCTCTGTTACCAGTCGCTCTACGTTATCCTCTCAATATTTATATTTTACTATAACTTACTGAGGGAATCAACTTTAAAAGCATCAAAAAGCTCCTGACCGAAGTCAAGAGCTGTCGAACACTGGGGGCGAATTGTTCAATCGCAATTCCAGTTCTTTAGAAACCAAAGTTTCAGGGATAGCACCGCAACCCGAAGAGTCAACGACTCAACCTGATTTTCCTACCAGTGTTGAATTACATTTTAACATTGATAGACCAACATAGTCAACAGTTTATATAAAAATAGGAATACCAAAAGTAGGATTAAGAATGTTTAGTTTGTTTGAATTTGCGATAGGGTTAGCCTCTTGGTGTTTATAGTCTTTGTAGTCTGTGTCTAAGGGGGAATGCTCTGTTTGTATATCTGGGACACCGCAAAAAAAATTCCTTTGGAAGCTTGCTTTTGTGACTCTCTACTCGCTTTTTCTCCTCCTCGTAACCTATGTCGTTTGGTTTGTATTTTACTTTGGATTAAATGCTTAGATGCCCTGCTCATGCTGGGGCTTTTTGTTTGGGGGCAAAGAAAATTCCCATGTGCCAGCTTTTGTAGTATAATAGTAAGCAGACAAAAAGATAGGAATGTGTTATGAAAGTATTAGCTTTTGATACGTCCAGCAAGGCTCTTTCTCTCGCTATTTTAGAGGACAAGCAGGTTCTTGCCGAGACGACGATTAATATTAAGAAAAATCACAGTATTACCCTTATGCCTGCCATCGATTTTTTGATGGCAAGTTTGGATTGGACACCCAAGGATTTGGACCGAATCGTGGTGGCGGAAGGGCCAGGTAGCTACACAGGTTTGCGAATCGCGGTAGCAACTGCCAAGACTTTGGCTCATACCCTGAACATTGAGTTAGTTGGTATGTCTAGCCTCTTGGCTCTGGTGCCCTACCAACAAGAAGGCTTGTTCGTTCCCTTGATGGATGCGCGTCGCAACAATGTTTATGCAGGATTTTATGAAAATGCCAAACCTGTCATGCCAGAAGCGCACCTATCTTTTGAAGAGGTGTTAGAGAAAGTTAAGGGTGCTAGTCAGGTAACCTTTGTCGGAGAAGTTGCCCCCTTTGTGGAGCAGATTCAAGAACACTTGCCAAGGACTAATTACAAAGAAACCTTGCCTAATGCAGCCAATCTTGCTCTTTTGGCTTGGGACAAGGAAGCAGACTCCTTGCATGATTTTGTGCCGAACTACCTCAAGCGTGTTGAGGCTGAGGAAAACTGGCTCAAGAACCATACCGAGTCTGGTAAGTCCTACATTAAACGCCTATGATAGAAATCAAACGAACTCACCAGCAACCTGATCTGGCTCAAGCCATCTACGCTGTTATGATAGCTGTTTACCCAGTCAGTCCTTGGACGCTGGAACAAATCCAAGCAGACCTGTCCCAAGACCAGACTTGGTATGCTCTAGCTTATGATGGGGAAGAAGTGATTGGCTTTCTAGCTGTGCAGGAGAATCTTTTTGAGGCAGAAGTCCTGCAAATCGCTGTCAAACAAACCTATCAGGGTCAGGGAATTGCATCAGCCTTGTTTGCTCAATTGCCGACAGACAAGGAGATTTTCCTCGAAGTCAGAAAGTCAAATCACCGAGCACAAGCATTTTACAAGAAAGAAAAGATGGCAGTCATCGCTGAGCGAAAGGCCTACTACCATGACCCAGTCGAGGATGCCATTATCATGAAGAGAGAAATAGATGAAGGATAGATATATTTTAGCATTTGAGACATCCTGTGATGAGACCAGTGTCGCCGTCTTGAAAAACGACGATGAGCTCTTGTCTAATGTCATTGCTAGTCAAATTGAGAGCCACAAACGTTTTGGGGGCGTAGTGCCAGAAGTAGCCAGTCGTCACCATGTCGAGGTCATTACAGCCTGCATCGAGGAGGCGTTGGCAGAAGCAGGGATTACCGAAGACGATGTAACAGCTGTGGCGGTTACCTATGGACCTGGCTTGGTGGGAGCTTTACTAGTTGGTTTATCAGCTGCTAAGGCCTTTGCTTGGGCACATGGACTTCCGCTGATTCCCGTTAACCACATGGCTGGTCACCTTATGGCAGCTCAGAGCGTGGAGCCTTTGGAGTTTCCCTTGCTAGCCCTCTTGGTCAGCGGTGGACACACAGAGTTGGTTTATGTTTCGGAGGCTGGTGACTACAAGATTGTTGGGGAAACGCGAGATGACGCGGTTGGTGAGGCCTATGATAAGGTCGGCCGTGTCATGGGCTTGACCTATCCTGCCGGTCGTGAGATTGACGAGCTGGCTCATCAGGGGCAGGATATTTATGACTTTCCTCGTGCCATGATTAAGGAAGATAATCTGGAGTTTTCATTCTCAGGTTTGAAATCTGCCTTTATCAATCTTCACCATAATGCCGAGCAAAAGGGAGAAAGTCTGTCTACAGAGGACTTGTGTGCATCCTTCCAAGCAGCTGTCCTGGATATTCTCATGGCAAAAACTAAGAAGGCTTTGGAGAAATACCCTGTTAAAACTCTAGTCGTGGCAGGTGGTGTGGCAGCCAATAAAGGTCTCAGAGAACGCCTAGCAACCGAAATCGCAGATGTCAAGGTCATCATTCCACCTCTGCGCCTCTGCGGAGACAATGCAGGTATGATTGCCTATGCCAGCGTCAGCGAATGGAACAAAGAAAACTTTGCAAGCTTGGACCTCAATGCCAAACCAAGTCTCGCTTTTGATACCATGGAATAAAGAGTCAGCTTAGGGCTGGCTTTTTTGCTCTCTTAAATGTCAGAATATTTTGACAAATAATTGTGAATAATGATATACTATATAAAAAATAGGAGGTGGTGAGATGATTGAGAGAATGGAGTTGGGAGAATTTTACAAGGAATTACGTTTGGCGAGAAAGCTCAAGCAGTCAGATGTGGCTTGTGCTGGTCTAACAGCCTCTCAGTTGTCCAAGTTTGAACTAGGGCAGTCTATGCTATCTGCGGATAAGTTGATCCTAGCCATCCAAGGGATCAATATGAATTTTGATGAGTTTGGTCATAAGCTAAACAATTATCAAGAATCCCTACATATGCAGATTGGTAGAAAGGTTGTGGATCGCTTTGCCCACCAAGATATAGCTGGTTTAGAGCAACTGTTGGAGGAAGTCGAGCAAGAACAGATGGCAGAGACCTATCGTCGTTTGAATGCCATTGTAATTAAAAACGCACTCCATTCCTTAAATAAGAACTATCCATTAGTAAAAGAAGATAGCGAGTTTTTGACTATCTATCTCTATGCTATTGAGTCTTGGACCTGGTTTGAACTCTATCTCTTTTGCAATACCATGCCCTTCTTGAGCAATCAAGATTTGATATTTTTATCGACCGCTTTAATTGAGAAATCTAGGGAATTTAAAGAGTTGGTACATAATCGATTGTATATGAAAAGTGGATTTCTGAATATTATATCAGAACTCATGGAGCGTAAACTTTTCTCTTATATCCCAATTTTTGAAGCTGAGCTAGAGAGCATGCTTCGTCCATACGATGTTTTTGAAAAAGTATTGTGGCAGTTTTTAAAGAAAATGAAGATTTTCCTTCAAACCAAAGGAAGCAATCAAAAAGAGATTGAAAGATTTATCCAATCTCTGCAAGTATTAGAAAATCCACAATTGCTAGCCCTCTTCGAATTGCGTTTGAAGCAATACAAAGAACTTATTGAGTAGTCAACAATTGCAAATCTGAAATTTCTATAAGAAAAAATATCAAATATGCGATTTTCTAAAATAAGCTAATTTTCGTGTTATACTATCCTTGTAAAGCACTTCAAGCAGATCCTAAGTCGCAGAAGTGGTTTATAGATGGGAATTCGTACAGTATATGTTTAATTATGAGCATACTGTAAATGGCTGGACTAAAAGTGAAACTTGGCGTCCTAGATAAAATGAGGTAAACGATGGAAAAACAAAGTCAGTTACAAATGTTAATTCATTCCCTATACAATAATAAAGAAATTAGCTTGACGGAAGAATTTAGGAAGCAATTGCTGGAAACAGCAAAACAGTTCTCTAGTACTAATGAAGATTTGTTAGCTGTACGTCTTTCTTTTGCCGTCTCTAAAGAATTGTTGAGCTTTAAAGGTGAACCGCCGACAGAGTTGTTGGATTTAGCAAAATTTGTCCAAAAGAAAGAAGCTAAATACAAGCAGGGAATAGTGTGGTCTGGTATTTTTAAGATATGATTTATTATAAAATACGGCATGAACATCATATAATGGATGAATCTGAATATGAGCAAGGCTTGGAGTTCAATATTAAACCAAGTCTTGTTTTCTATACACTGGAACTTTAAAAGGAGTTGTGATGAAAGTATTTCTTCAAAATAGAAATTTTAGGCAATTAACCATCAACCAGTGGATTTCAACGGTTGGGGATACGATTTTTTATCTGGCCTTTTTGAATTATGTGGCAGATGCATCTTTTGCCCCTTTGGCGATTTTACTGATCACGATTTCAGAAACCCTTCCTCAAGTTCTGCAAATCTTTCTGGGAGTTTTGGCGGATTTTCAACATCATCGTGTCCTAAAATATACAATGATTAGTTTTGCAAAATTTTTGCTTTACTCTATCGTTTCTTTATCACTTTCAGGGCAGTCCTTTTCCTTGTTATTAGTAGCATTTATTTGTCTGATTAACCTCTTATCTGACACATTGAGTTATTTTTCAGGCGCCATGCTCACTCCGATTTTCATTAGAATTATTGGGCAAGACCATCTGGCAGAAGCTATTGGATTTAAACAGTCAACTGTTAGTTTAGTGAAAACAATCAGTAATATTCTAGGAGGAGTCTTACTAGGTATTCTATCTATCCAGTCTATTTCCTTACTGAATGCTCTGACCTTTTTAATCGCATTTTTAGGTATTCTTTTCATAAAAACAGACCTCTTGAAAGTAGAAAAAACGATTAGCTATCAAGAAGGACTCTCTGTAAAATCCTTTTGCCAGCATCTGCTCCAATCATCAAAATTGATATGGAATATGAATAAGGTGCTCTTGGTTTTGTTTATTATCTCTATTAGTCAAGCAGTGATAAATGTTACAGTTCCTGTTTCTACTCTGTTTTTGAGGAATCAGCCCTTTTTGAATTTACAAACAGGTCAATCTCTTGCCTTGTTATCCACCCTTGAATTGTCAGCCCTTATTGTCGGAAGCCTTGTGAGTGGCTATCTGAAGAATACAATCTCCATAAAACTAGCCCTATATGCCTCGCTTATTATCCAATTACTCCTTTTAGTTGGCTTTGTGGCAGTTCGTTTTGACTGGATTCTTATCTTTAGTGCCTTGGATGCCTTTTTCGCAGGTATCCTCTCTCCTCGATTACAGGAACTCATTTTTAAACAAATACCTGAGGAGTCAATGGGAGCAGTTCAATCCTCTATCGGTGCCATTACAGTTGTTTTACCTAGCTTATTTACAATAGCTTTGGTAACCATTGCTACTAGCTTTGGAACTCTGGCAGTTAGCTTTGTTTTATTGCTATTTCTTCTAGCTGCCTTTATCATACTCTTGAATATCCGTGAAAACATTTAGCGAAGAATGTGTATATTATATGTTTGAGACTGGATTCCAGTCTGTTTATGATGGCTACAATCAGCAGACTGTTAAATTTTTGAGAAAGTTGCTTGACATTTCAGACCAATCGGTTTATAATTCAAAAATGTAGAGATAAATACATGAGAAAAGAAGAAAAAACAAGACTACGAAGAGAGAAAATCATTACCGCTGCTTTGTTTGAATTTGCTACAAAAGGCTATCAAGGTTTTGTCATCAATGAACTTTGTAAAGTGGATGGTATTTCCAAAGGAGTTTTGTATCATAATTTTTCAGGGAAATCAGACCTCTATCTAACTTGTTTTCAGGAGAGTTTTGAGAAAGCTTTGGCAGTGTTTCTGGGGGTGGAAGGTCAAGTGCCCTCCTTAGCTGATTATATGGAAAGACGTCACCAATTTTATCAGCAATACCCAGAACATAGCCACATTTTCTTTGAGGCAATGATTGCGACACCAGAAGAATTGGAAGCAGACATTGCACCACAGAAAGCTATCTTTTTGGACTTGAATGAACAAGTTTGTCAAAAACTTATATCAGAATCCAAACTGAAAGAGCATATTGATGAGAAACGAGCTATGGACTATCTGCGATTGATTCAGGATATGTTTCGTTCCTATTATTTAACTGTTTCGTCAGATAGCAGTTTGCCTGACTTGGTTTCAGGATATGAACATCAATTATCACAGGTTTTGGATATGATGATTTATGGAATACTAGAGGAAGATTCCTCTAAAAAAGGAGAAAAATAATGTCGAAAATTTGGAAATGGTTGTTACTAATTGCGGGTATTTTTGCAGTTTTTGTAGGTTTTAATATGTTTGCACATCCTCTTATTAGCTTGGCTTCCATGACTTTCTGGTTTGCACTTGTATTTGCAGTTCAAGGGATTTCTGAGATTGTACAATACTTCAAATCAGAAGAAAAGCATGGCTGGAATTTATTTGGAGGAATTGTTACCCTCATCCTCGCTCTTACCTTGTTCTCAGGTAGCTTTATTGAAATGGTAACATTTGTACCATTTATCATTTCTTTATGGGCCTTGACAAATGGTATTACAAAAACTATCGTTGGTTTCAAGGTTCGTAAGACGGATAAATCGGTAGGTACCCCTCTAGTTTGGATGGGGATTTTAGGAATCGTAGCAGGTTTAATCATGATGGGACACCCATTGATGACCGGTCTCTATATTAGTTACACCATTGCCTTTGTCTTTATTTATCAAGGTATTGTGGCAATTGTTCAATTCTTCAAGATTAAATAAGAATAAAATGGAGTCTGTCTGATTACAATCAGCAGACTTTTTTCTCTTTCCTGAATGTGTTATAATAGTCCATGCTGTGGCTGGAACTGATTCAGCCTACTTATTAAGACAATACGAGGAGAAAGATGAAAGAAAAAGGATTTTGGGAGGGGGCGCAGGCGGCCATGCCAACGGCCCTTGGTTATATCAGTATCGGACTGGCCTGTGGGATTATTGGTGCGCCCTATGTGACACCTGTTGAGATGGGCTTGATGAGCCTCTTTGTTTATGCTGGGAGTGCCCAGTTTGCCATGTTAGCCTTGATTGCAGTTCAGGCGCCTGTGGCAGCTATTGCTATGACGGTCTTTTTGATCAATTTGCGTCTCTTTTTGCTGAGCTTGCATGCATCGACCTATTTCCGTCATACCAGTCTCTGGCAAAATATTGGTATGTCTAGTCTCTTGACAGATGAGACCTATGGTGTTTTGATGGGCGAATTGGCCCATACAGACAAGGTCAATCCGATGTGGATGCATGGAAACAATCTCAACAGCTATGTGGCTTGGTTTGTGGGGACAGTGGTTGGAACGGCTCTAGGTGGCCTGCTACCAAATCCAGAAATATTTGGTTTGGACTTTGCTTTGGTTGGGATGTTTATCGGAATTTTTGCTTCGCAATTCCAGATTATGCAAAGACTGATTCCTGTCCGCAATCTGCTCATTATCCTAGCAGTTGTTGCGGTGTCCTTCTTTTTACTCTTGACAGTAGTATCTCAGTCGCTAGCTGTTCTGTTTGCGACGCTACTTGGTTGTACAATGGGGGTGGTCTTAGATGGTCAGTAAGTATCTTTTATTAGCAGTTATTTTCTCTGGCTTGGTGACGTGGATTCCCCGTATGATTCCTTTCATCTTGGTCAAGTATAAGGGATTGCCTGCGATTGTTGAGCGCTTTTTGAAGTTCTTGCCCGTTTCCATTATCTTTGCCTTGATTCTTTCAAGCGTAGTGACAGGTAAGGTTGGGAGCCTTCCTCAAATCAAATGGTTGGACTTTTTAGCAGTCTTTCCAACGGCTTGGGTAGCCTTTCGTTATCGCAATCTAGTCGGAACGGTTCTCTTTGGAGTGGTCTTGATTGCCGTCTTGCGTCTGGTCTTTTAAATTAGCCATAAAGAAAACCTATCACAGATATAGATATCATATAATGGCGCAAATGGTCTTTTTCTGTTAAGATTATAAGGTATTCTATTTTGGAGGAAATGACATGAAAAAAATCGTTAAATACTCATCTCTTGCTGCCCTAGGGCTTGTTGCTGCAGGTGTGCTAGCAGCTTGCTCAGGTGGTGCGAAAAAAGAAGGAGAAGCAGTTAGCAAGAAAGAAATTATCGTTGCAACCAATGCTTCACCAAAACCATTCAACTATGAAGAAAATGGTGAATTGACTGGTTACGAAATTGAAGTGGTTCGCGCTATCTTTAAAGATTCTGACAAGTATGATGTCAAGTTTGAGAAGACTGAGTGGTCAGGTGTCTTTGCGGGTCTTGACGCTGACCGTTACCAAATGGCCGTTAACAACATCAGCTACACTAAAGAACGTGCAGAAAAATACCTTTATGCAGCTCCAACTGCTAAAAACCCTAACGTTCTTGTAGTGAAAAAAGACGACTCTAGCATCAAATCGCTTGATGATATCGGTGGAAAATCAACAGAAGTTGTTCAAGGGACAACATCTGCTAAACAGTTGGAAGACTACAACAAACAACACTCAGATAATCCAACTGTCCTTAACTACACTAGAGCAGACTTCCAACAAATCATGGGACGCTTGAGCGATGGGCAATTTGACTACAAGATTTTTGATAAAATCGGTGTTGAAACAGTCATCAAGAACCAAGGTTTGGACAACTTGAAAGTTATCGAACTTCCAAGCGATCAACAACCTTACGTTTACCCACTTCTTGCTAAAGGTCAAGATGAGTTGAAAACATTTGTAGACAAACGCATCCAAGAACTCTACAAAGACGGAACTCTTGAAAAACTGTCTAAACAATTCTTCGGAGACACTTATCTACCAGCAGAAGCTGATATTAAATAATTTTTTGAAATCATCCATTCTGCATAAGGTGGATGATTTCTCAGTTTTTAGGGATATAGTTTTAAACTATATATCTGGCTATCTAATAACAATTTGTGAAATCAAACAAATTGTGAGATACTAGTACGGTATTATTTTTAAGGAGAAAGAATCATGAAAATTAAAAAATGGCTTGGTGTAGCAGCCCTTGCTACAGTCGCAGGTTTGGCTCTTGCAGCTTGCGGAAACTCAGAAAAGAAAGCAGACAATGCAACAACTATCAAAATCGCAACTGTTAACCGTAGCGGTTCTGAAGAAAAACGTTGGGACAAAATCCAAGAATTGGTTAAAAAAGACGGTATCACTTTGGAATTTACAGAGTTCACAGACTACTCACAACCAAACAAGGCAACTGCTGATGGTGAAGTAGACTTGAACGCTTTCCAACACTACAACTTCTTGAACAACTGGAACAAAGAAAACGGGAAAGACCTTGTAGCGATTGCTGATACTTACATCTCTCCAATTCGCCTTTACTCAGGTTTGAATGGAAGTGACAACAAGTACACTAAAGTAGAAGACATCCCAGCAAACGGAGAAATCGCTGTACCAAACGATGCTACAAACGAAAGCCGTGCGCTTTACTTGCTTCAATCAGCTGGCTTGATTAAATTGGACGTTTCAGGAACTGCTCTTGCAACAGTTGCTAACATCAAAGAAAATCCAAAGAACTTGAAAATTACTGAATTGGATGCTAGCCAAACAGCTCGTTCATTGTCATCAGTTGACGCTGCCGTTGTAAACAATACCTTCGTTACAGAAGCAAAATTGGACTACAAGAAAGCACTTTTCAAAGAACAAGCTGATGAAAATTCAAAACAATGGTACAACATCATCGTTGCGAAAAAAGATTGGGAAACATCACCTAAGGCTGATGCTATCAAGAAAGTGATCGCAGCTTACCACACAGATGACGTGAAAAAAGTTATCGAAGAAACATCAGACGGTTTGGATCAACCAGTTTGGTAATAAGAAACAGGGAGGTGGGAGAGAAAATTCCACCTCTTGCTTTTGTATAGAGCATGGATTGTCAGGAAGAGTAGTTCATAGAAAGGTAGAGAGAATATGGTTTTTCCTAGCGAACAAGAACAGATTGAAAAATTTGAAAAGGATCATGTGGCCCAGCATTATTTTGAGGTTTTGCGTACCTTGATTTCTAAGAAATCGGTCTTTGCCCAGCAGGTCGGACTTAAGGAAGTCGCAAACTATCTGGGTGAGATTTTCAAACGTGTTGGGGCTGAAGTGGAGATTGATGAGACTTATACGGCGCCCTTTGTCATGGCGCATTTCAAGAGTTCACGTCCAGATGCCAAGACCTTGATTTTCTATAACCACTATGACACTGTGCCAGCGGATGGGGATCAGGTCTGGACAGAGGATCCTTTTACGCTTTCGGTCCGCAATGGCTTCATGTATGGGCGTGGAGTTGACGACGACAAGGGTCATATCACAGCTCGTTTGAGTGCTTTGAGAAAATACATGCAGCACCATGATGATTTGCCTGTCAATATCAGTTTTATCATGGAGGGAGCGGAGGAATCCGCTTCGACAGACCTAGATAAGTATCTGGAAAAACATGCGGACAAACTCCGTGGTGCAGATTTGTTGGTCTGGGAACAAGGGACCAAAAATGCCTTGGAACAGTTAGAAATTTCTGGTGGAAATAAGGGGATTGTGACTTTTGATGCCAAGGTTAAAAGTGCTGATGTAGATATCCACTCTAGTTATGGTGGGGTTGTGGAGTCAGCTCCCTGGTACCTCCTTCAAGCTCTACAGTCTCTTCGTGCCGCAGATGGTCGTATCTTGGTTGAAGGTTTGTACGAAGAAGTGCAAGAACCAAATGAACGTGAATTGGCCTTGGTGGATACCTATGCTCAACGCAATCCAGGGGAAATCAGCCAGATTTATGGTTTGGAATTGCCTCTCTTACAAGAGGACCGCGCAGCCTTTCTAAAACGTTTCTTTTTTGAGCCAGCCCTTAATATCGAAGGGATTCAGTCGGGTTATCAAGGACAAGGAGTCAAAACGATTTTGCCTGCAGAAGCTAGTGCTAAGTTAGAAGTTCGTTTGGTTCCTGGCCTAGAACCGCATGATGTTCTGGAAAAAATTCGGAAACAGCTAGACAAAAATGGCTTTGATAAGGTAGAATTATACTATACCTTGGGAGAGATGAGCTATCGCAGCGATATGAGCGCGCCAGCCATTCTCAATGTAATCGAGTTGGCCAAGAAATTCTATCCACAGGGCGTATCAGTCTTGCCAACAACTGCAGGTACAGGTCCTATGCATACGGTTTTTGATGCTTTAGAAGTACCTATGGTTGCCTTTGGTCTAGGAAATGCCAATAGCCGAGACCACGGTGGAGATGAAAATGTGCGAATCGCCGATTATTACACCCATATTGAATTAGTAGAGGAGCTGATTAGAAGCTATGAGTAGAGACATTATCAAGTTAGATCAGATCGATGTGACTTTTCATCAAAAGAAGAGAACCATCACAGCGGTCAAGGATGTGACTATTCACATCCAAGAAGGGGATATCTACGGAATCGTTGGATATTCTGGAGCAGGGAAATCAACCCTTGTACGGGTGATTAACCTCTTGCAAAAACCATCTGCAGGAAAAATTACCATTGACGACGATGTGATTTTTGATGGTCAGGTGACCTTGACGGCAGAGCAGTTGCGTCGTAAACGTCAAGATATCGGGATGATTTTCCAGCATTTTAACCTGATGAGCCAAAAGACAGCAGAGGAGAATGTAGCCTTCGCCCTCAAACACTCTGGACTCAGCAAGGAAGAGAAGAAAGCTAAAGTAGCCAAGTTGTTGGACTTGGTTGGCTTGGCAGACCGTGCTGAAAACTACCCTTCACAACTATCTGGAGGGCAAAAACAGCGTGTGGCCATTGCGCGTGCCTTGGCAAATGATCCAAAAATCTTGATTTCAGATGAGTCAACTTCTGCCCTTGACCCTAAGACAACCAAGCAGATTTTGGCCTTGTTGCAAGATTTGAACCAAAAATTAGGCTTAACTGTTGTCTTGATTACGCATGAAATGCAGATTGTCAAAGACATTGCTAACCGTGTGGCAGTTATGCAGGATGGGCATTTGATTGAGGAGGGTAGTGTTCTTGAAATCTTCTCAGACCCTAAACAACCTTTGACTCAAGACTTTATCTCAACAGCTACAGGTATTGACGAAGCTATGGTCAAAATCGAGAAGCAAGAAATTGTGCAAAACCTGTCTGAAAATAGTCTCTTAGTGCAACTCAAGTATGCAGGTGCTTCAACAGACGAGCCACTTTTGAATGAATTGTACAAGCATTATCAAGTGACGGCGAATATCCTCTATGGAAATATCGAAATCCTCGATGGAACTCCTGTTGGAGAATTAGTTGTGGTCTTGTCAGGTGAAAAAGCAGCGCTAGCAGGTGCTCAAGAAGCCATTCGTCAAGCAGGCGTACAACTAAAAGTATTGAAGGGAGGACAGTAAGATGGAGTCATTGATTCAAACCTATTTGCCAAATGTCTATAAGATGGGCTGGGCTGGTCAAGCAGGCTGGGGGACAGCCATCTACCTAACTCTTTATATGACAGTTCTTTCCTTCATCATCGGAGGTTTCTTGGGGCTAGTTGCAGGTCTCTTCCTTGTCTTGACCGCGCCAGGTGGTGTCTTGGAAAATAAGGCTGTTTTCTGGATTTTGGATAAGATTACCTCTATTTTCCGTGCGGTGCCATTTATCATTCTCTTGGCAGTCTTGTCACCCTTCTCTCATCTAATCGTAGGAACAAGCATTGGTCCAAATGCGGCTATTGTACCCCTATCTTTTGCAGTCTTTGCCTTCTTTGCCCGTCAGGTGCAGGTTGTCTTGGCTGAATTGGATGGTGGTGTCATTGAGGCGGCTCAAGCTAGCGGAGCGACATTCTGGGATATCGTAGGTGTTTACCTATCAGAAGGTCTTCCAGATTTGATCCGTGTGACGACTGTGACCTTGATTTCCCTTGTTGGGGAAACAGCTATGGCGGGGGCAGTTGGAGCTGGTGGTATCGGTAACGTAGCCATCGCTTATGGATTTAACCGCTACAATCACGATGTGACCATCTTGGCAACCATCATTATCATTTTGATTATCTTTGCAATCCAATTCTTGGGAGACTTCTTGACCAAAAAATTGAGTCATAAATAAAAAGAGCTAGGCCATCTGTACATCAATTCATAGGAGTTGTCGTTATAGTCAAGACTTAAAATTCTCTGTACTAGTTGCTATCAACCGTTACTTTTAAGAGTAAGAGAGTTAAGAATTGTGGGGAGTCAATATGCAAAATCTGGGAGAAGTTTTTAAAGAATTGAGAAAGAGTCGGAATATATCTCTCCAGGAGGCGACGGGAGGAGAGTTTACTTATTCCATGCTGAGCAAATTTGAGCGTGGAGAAGCAGATTTATCCTCTATGAAATTGATTACTGCCTTAGATAACATCCACTCTGACTTGAATGAATTTATGTACTTGGTACGTGGTTTTTCTCAGAAACAGATTTTGGCTTTTCAAGAAAATCTCTGGGAACTATATGACAGAGAAGGGATTGATTCTCTCCAATCCTTGTATGAAGAGACGACTAAAAAGTACAGATCAAGTGCTAAAACAAGCTATCTTTTACAAATGATTCGTATCAAAAGCCTTCTTGTGTTTTTTGATTCAGAAATACGAGCAACGGATGAAGAACTGACTTTTCTCTATGACTATTTTTTTACTATTGATATCTGGGGAAATTATGAATTAGAACTATTTTCAACGATTTCTACTTTGTTCCCTCTGCCCCTCTATTTTAAATATTCTAGGGAGATGTTGCAAAAGACGGATTTATTAGGCTCTTTACCTAGTAACAAAGTCGCTATTGATACCATTTTAATTAATGGACTCTTTAAAGCGATAGAGGAAAAGGATAAATTAAAAGCAGACTATTTTACCTTTCAGGTTGAAAAACGAGAATTGCCAGAATCTGAAGCTTATCTTAAAATCATTTATATGATTGCTAAAGGGTATTATGATACTATTTTTAAAGTAGAAAATAAGGGGCTTGAAAAAATCCAAAGAGGCATTACAATCTTACAAGATTTAGAGTATGTAGATGGTGCAAGATACTATGAAAACTATTTTGCAAGTCAGCTCTCGAATAAAGATTTGTAATATATTCCAATTACATCGACTGATGAAAAATAAATGGGTTTGTAGATGGAGTGATAAATAGCAGTATCTAGGAGCTAGAGTTCCTATTTTCAGAAAAAATATATTACAAAAAAGTGGGGAGTCCCGCTTTTTTTGTTAGACTGAATTCAATAGAATACTCTTTGAAATGTGAGAAAGGCCTGTTATGAAACTATTCTTAAGACATCATTTATTTAGAATACTGACCTTATCAAGGTTTTTGAGCTCAAGTGGAGCTTATATTTATAATCTGGTATTTATCGTTTATGCTGCGAGTCTACCCTTTAAAAATATAGCTGTATTTATGGCGAATATGATTACGATTTTACCTTTCCTATTTACTTTTTATGTTGGGATTAAGGCTGATCATACTCGGAATAAAGCAGGGACAATTATCTGGGTTGGTTGTGTGCAAAGTCTACTATTTCTTTTGATTGCTAGTGTGATTCATGACCAGAACTTCGTAACGTTTGCTTTTATCTGTATGGTTAACATCTGTTCGGATATTTTATCGGATTATACAGCAGGCCTTCGTATGCCGATTATCCAGCATAATATTTCGGAAGATAAGCTCTATGAAGCTTATTCCTTTACTCAGTTTGTTTCCTATTTATCAAATCTAGGAGGTCAAGCCTTAGGAGTATGGTTACTCACAACCAGTCATCAAAATTTTTCTTTTGTTGCAATTGTGAACGCTGGCTTCTTTTTACTATCTTCTCTTATTTTGTTCAAAAATAGAAGAGAATTGACGTATTTGTCTGTAAGTGTAGAGGATAAGTCGATTAGTTTACTCCAACAAGTTAAGGCAATCTATGCGGACATGGATGATATCTTTAGGCAGAGAGAAAGTAAATCATTGTTTAAAATGATTCTTGTCATTTTGGTGATGAATACTTTGGGAGGAGCTGTTGGAGGTATTTACCACTTTTACTTATTAGACCATACTATCTATCATCTCAGCTATGCTCAAGCCCTATTTTTAATTGAATGTGTTAGCTTAGGAGGAGCTATTCTTGGTAGCCTAACTCCCCATGATTATTTTGGGAAATTGTCGTTTTCAAGTTTGCTATCGCTCAATGCAATTCTGTTTGTATTACTTGCTACTGCTAATATTTTAGATTTTTCTCCTCTAGTAGGTGTTGTTTGCTTAGCCTTTGTGATGTATTTGATGTCGAAATCAATGCCTAAATTAGATACTCTGTTATTGTCTAATTTGAGTGCGGATGTATTAGCTCGAAGTAATAATCTCTTGAGTATGATTTTTTCCCTAACATTACCCTTGGGGATGTCTGTATTTTCCTTCTTAGCTTTGCAAGATATCAGCCTTTGTTGGTGGGTGTTTTTGGTAGTGAGTGTGATAGGGTTGATTTTATCACTAGAAAAAAGAAGTTTTTCGGGTAAAAAATTTTAACCTAGGAAGCTCAAGCTTACTAGAAGGTCTTCCGGATTTGATCCGTGTGACGACTGTGACCTTGATTTCCCTTGTTGGGGAAACAGCCATGGCCGGTGCGGTTGGAGCTGGTGGTATCGGTAACGTGGCCATCGCTTATGGATTTAACCGCTACAATCATGATGTGACCATCTTGGCAACCATCATTATCATTTTGATTATCTTTGCAATCCAATTTTTGGGAGATTTCTTGACCAAAAAATTGAGCCATAAATAAAAAGAGCCGTGTGGCTCTTTTTTATTTATCAGATTTTCTGCGCCAATTTTTTACTCAAGGCTTGTCCAATCAAGGCACCCATTAGGGCTCCGATGACAATACTTGCGATAAATAGAAGGACGGTTCCAGGATTTGGCGCGACCATGATACGGTCGATATATTCTTGGGATTTTCCTCTTGCTAGGAGGGTAGCCATATAGGCTTTGGGTGCAATCCACATGATTAGAATTGGTCCTGATGTGCTAAAGGCAAAGAGTATGAAAGAAAGGAAATTCTTAGTTTGGTCCTTGTATTTTCCGAGGTTAGCTACTGCATCTGCTAGGAGACCACAGATAATTCCAGGAAGGAAGGCACCGGCACCGTGTTTAGTTCCCAAGAAAAAGAGGGCAATGACAAGGCCGATAGTGGTAATGGCTCCAAAGCGCGGAACTTTTGCGACTAGGATCATATAGACGCTACCGCCGAAAAGGGCAGTAAAGGCAGGCGCATAAAACATGTTTCCAGCTTGGTCAAAGAAATTGCCCAAAAGGACACCAATCCCCATGCAGAGGAAGTAAAGAACTGCAAAAAGCAGTGTAGTTAAGATAGATTTTTTCATGAATTGTCTCCTGATAATTTTTTCACAATTCTCATTGTACCACGGTTTTATGGGATTGTAAATGGATACTAGAAGTTTTTGAAAACGCTTGAAATATGATATAATAGTTTCATAGTTATTTTTAGGGGGATATCATGGGTAGATTTTTAGACTTTGTCTTTAATCGTTTCTTTTTAGGGATGATTGCGACAGCCTTCTTTTGGCTATTAACCTTGGTAGGAGGGATTATCCTTGGTCTAGCGCCGGCTAGTGCCACCTTGATGAGCCTGTATGCAGAACATGGTTATAGCTTTCGGGAATACAGTTTGAAGGAGGCTTGGTCTCTTTATAAGCAAAATTTCGTCTCAAGCAACCTGATTTTCTATAGCTTTTTAGGGGTGGATCTAGTTTTGGTCTATGGCCTGTATCTCTTGGTGCAATTGCCTCATCAGACTATTATTCATTTGATTGCGACCTTTTTGAATGTTCTAGTAGTTGCCCTGCTATTTTTGGCTTATACAGTATCTTTGAAATTACAAGTTTATTTTGACTTGTCCTATCGAAATAGTCTCAAACTATCCTTGATTGGCATCTTTATGAGCTTAGGGGCTGTGGCCAAGGTTCTCCTTGGGACAGTGCTACTTGTGGCAATTGGTTACTATATGCCTGCCCTACTTTTCTTTGTAGGAATTGGGATGTGGCATTTCTTTATCAGTGATATGTTGGAACCGGTCTATGAAAGTATCCATGAAAAATTGGCGACAAAATAGAATGAAGCAGTTTTGGCTACATACGCTTCTAAGAACCTACAGTTCAGTGATGATGATTATTATTGCGAGTTTTGCAATCTTACTCTCTTACGCTGACTGGGATTCACGGGAAAAGGAAGCTCAAAGAGTAGCCCAACGTGTAACCACTCGAACAGTCGATGAGGTGGAGTATTATTATCGGGAGTCAGCCCAACTGGCGCAAGATTTAGTAGCCAATCAAGACCGGATACAAGGGGTTTATAAGTACTTTAGCTTGTCAACTTCTGAGTATTTCTATTGGCTGTTGGAGCATCAAGCAGCTTCGTCAACTTCTATTTCTCTGTATGAAAACATTGATGATCTTTATGTCCAAAATGACTCTATAACGGGTGTTGCAATCGTCTTGCAGGATTTTAAAGAAGTTTATGTTTCAACAAGGGATAAAAGAAGTGGTCATATCTTGCCTGCTGAGGCCTTTAAACCAGAGGCCAATAGTTTTGGCATTCCAGTTCTGGACCCAGCAACGGATCAATCTATAGGAGTGATTTACATCTCCTTGGATCCAGAAGTCTTATATCATGCCATTGACAATACCCGAGGTCATATCCCGATGGCTGTGACTGTAACATCACCATTTGATACGGAGATTTTTCATATTGGTGAGAGGGTCAATAGGGAACATGAGAACTGGTTTGTCGGTTTTACCTCTCATGGATATCAGGTTCAGGTGGCAGTTCCTAAAAACTTTGTTTTACAAGGAACAGTGGCTAGCTCTGCTTTGATTGTGGGCTTGAGCCTTCTCTTTATTGTCATTCTCTATCTGACTTTGAGGCAGACCTTTGCTAATTATCAAAAGCAGGTGGTGGACCTGGTGGATTCCATCCAAGCTATTGCCCAAGGACAAGAAGGTCTTCGCATTGATACGCTTGAAAAGGATCAGGAATTGCTCTTAATCGCGGAGACGACCAATGATATGTTGGATCGCTTGGAAAAGAATATCCATGATATTTATCAGTTAGAGCTTAGTCAAAAAGATGCCAATATGCGAGCCTTACAGGCGCAAATCAATCCTCATTTTATGTATAATACGCTGGAGTTCTTGCGCATGTATGCAGTTATGCAAAGTCAAGATGAGTTGGCAGATATCATTTATGAATTCAGTAGTCTCTTGCGTAACAATATTTCCGACGAAAGAGAGACCCTTCTCAAACAGGAATTAGAATTTTGTCGTAAATACAGCTATCTCTGCATGGTTCGCTATCCCAAGTCCATTGCCTATGGTTTCAAGACAGACCCAGAGCTAGAGAATATGAAGATTCCTAAGTTTACCTTACAACCGCTGGTAGAAAACTATTTCGCGCATGGTGTTGACCATAGACGAACAGATAATGTGATTAGCATCAAGGCTCTTAAACAGGATGGTTTTGTAGAAATTTTGGTGGTCGATAATGGCCGTGGAATGTCGGTTGAAAAACTGGCAAGTATTCGAGAAAAATTAAGTCAGAGACATTTTGAACACCAAGCCAGTTACAGTGATCAAAAGCAGTCTATCGGGATTACCAATGTACATGAGCGTTTTGTGCTCTATTTTGGGGACCGCTATGCTATTACCATAGATTCTGCAGAGCAGGCAGGTGTTCAGTACCGTATTACAATTCAAGATGAGTAGAAAGGGAGAAAATGTATAAAGTATTATTAGTAGATGATGAGTACATGGTGACAGAAGGTCTGAAACGTTTGATTCCCTTTGATAAGTGGGATATGGAGGTCGTCGCAACAGCCAGTCATGCCGATGAAGCCCTAGAATATGTTCAGGAAAATCCTGTCGATGTCATCATTTCAGATGTCAATATGCCAGATAAGACAGGGCTTGAGATGATTAAGGAAATGAAAGAGATATTACCAGATGCTGCCTATATCTTGCTCTCGGGTTATCAGGAGTTTGATTATGTAAAAAGAGCAATGAACCTTAGTGTGGTGGACTATTTGGTAAAGCCTGTTGATAAGGTAGAGTTGGGAAATCTGCTGGAGAAGATTGCAGGTCAGCTCGGCGAGAGAGGAAAGAAAAGTCAGACCCTTAGTCAAGATTTAGATGAGGCTGGATTTGTTAGTTATCTAGGAGGTGAGGAGAATTGGTGGATAGGCCTATCCAAGGAAAAACAAGGATCTTTTACCATTCCCTACTATGTCTTGGGTCAAGACTGGCAGATTTTTATTTCTGATAAACCCCTAGATGGTTTAGTCGTTACTCCCTTTGAAGCTCCTTATCAAGAACACTTTGAACGCTGGAAGTTGAATGCTGAGAAAGCCCTCTTTTACGGTTCTGTAAATCTACAACAGTCTGAGAGTCTCTTTGCCTATTACGAACCGATTTATAGGGTTATCATTCAGGGAAATCTTAATCAAATCGTAGAAGAGTTAAATCTCTTGGAGAAGGTAGTTCTTGAAAATACACCCCGTGTTCCAATTACCAAGCAGCTTTTTATCCAGTTTGTCATGGATGTCTTTCACTTGTTTGAACATCTCAAAGCTGATGATATGACGGATATTGTCAAAACCATTCATGCTATTCAATCATTCGATCAATTGGTTCCTTATATCAAGGAAACTCTGACCCGCTTCTTTGGGCAATATCGTATGAATGAAAACGTGGTCAGTGTGCTGGAAGTCATTGGGCGTGATTATCAGAAAGAACTTTCCCTCAAGGATATCAGTAAGGATCTCTTTATCAATCCTGTCTATCTAGGGCAGTTGATCAAGCGTGAAACCAATTCGACCTTCGCAGAATTACTAAACAAACAACGCATTAAGGCTGCCCAACAGCTCTTGCTTTCAACTAGTGACAGTATCGAAGATATTTGTTATGCTGTTGGTTACAGTAATGTTGGATATTTCTATAAAGTGTTCCGAAAATTGTGCGGAAAATCGCCAAAAGCTTACCGAAAACAGGTAGAAACGACACTATAATATTTGTATCCCTTTACAAAAAGTGCTATAATATCAATAATAACATCAGGAGGTTCTATCATGAAAAAGAAACCAATTTATCTATGGGTCTTGCTCATCTTGTCTGCCCTTATTTCAGCTACGTCTCTGTTTGAACTTTTGAAGCCCTTGCCTAGTAAAGAAGTCCTTCGTGCTGCTCAAAAACAAGTTGCAGGGGTCAGTGCTCAGCAGGTAGAAGATAGCATTAATTTTAGCTATAGAGTGGCAGAAGCATCTCATTCTATTTTTAATGTGGCCTTGGTTGTACTATCTGCTATTTTAGTGGTAGTAGCGATTGTATTCCTTGTTCGTAAGAATTTGCAGTATGCAAACTATACTTATGTCGGCTATGTTTTGCTAGCCATTATTGGTTCGATTTATACCTATGTGACTTTACAAGACGCTTTGCAGCTGGTTCAAGATGAAACTATTCGTTTGACAATGGGTATTGGTTCAAAAGCTGTCAGCATTTTCTATATCGTCATCAATGTTCTCTTCCTAGCCCTTGTCTTCTACAAGATATGGCGTCAGCAAAAAGCCTTGGCTGAAGAAGAGGAAACAGAAGAACTTGCCTAAGTATTGACAAAAAAGAACTATCAAGTTACAATCTTGGTAGTTCTTTTTCGATTAAAAATAAAATCATGGAGGTACATATGAAGACAATTTCTTTAGTTTATATTAGTCTGAGTGGCAATACTGAAAGTTTTGTGACGCGCTTGAAAGACTATCTCTTGTCCCAGTACGAGGGAATTGAGGTTCAAAAGATTCATATAAAAGATTTGGTCAAAGAAGGCCAAGATTTCTATGAAATGGACCATCCCTATGTTGCTTTTTTGCCGACTTACCTAGAAGGTGGGAATGGCGTGGATAACGGAGATGTTGAGATATTGACAACGCCAGTGGGAGATTTTATCGCTTATGGTGACAATGCTAGTAAGTGTTTTGGCGTAGTTGGTTCAGGCAATCGTAACTTTAATAACCAATACTGCTTGACAGCTAAGCAATACAGTCAACGTTTTGGTTTCCCTGTCTTGGCTGACTTTGAAATGCGAGGCATGCTGGGAGATATCAAACGTGTCGCAGCTATTATCGCAGATTTGTATGAGTTGGAAAGTTGAGCTTAGGCTTGACTTTTTTATTATTCCAAGTGGTTTTATCAGCACTCTTACTTTTTATGCTTCAAGAGTTGATTGATATGGTCTACTTTTTTTGATGCTCTTTTATAGGAAATAGTCCAAATGATGAGGTAGACAATCGCAAACTCGATAATGAGTTGGAGGTAGAAAATCCAGTGGAAGGGGAACCAACCTGCTAGGGTTGCTAATGGGATAAATCCTACTAGCATAAGGAAGAAATGAGTCAGAGTTGCACGGAGCAAGCTCCAGTCACGGCTGAATAATCGCTTGCCAAAGTTGAAGAGAATACCAATAGCTGCCCAAATAAGTGTGCAGTAGAGCAAGACCAAGGCACCGTGAACCTGATGTTGCACCATCACCTGTCCGATGATAGAGTAGGGGTTTAGTGGTGCGTAGGTATTTGGTGCATAAATGAGTGAAAAGATGATAGAGAGGATGAGGCCGATAAGAACACCAGTAGCTGCGTCGTGGAAGATTTGTTTTTTCATAGTTCTAATTTCTCCTTGATGGTTTTTAGATAACGGCGTGAAGAGTAGGTGAAGCTTTCGTTTTTCAAGAAAATTTCTACTAGGCCGTTGGGGGTGAGCTTGAGATGAGAGATGGAATCGATATTGATGATTTCTGATTGGGAAATTTGGATAAAATTGGTTGGCAGAATTTCAAGGACCTGATAGAGTCGCAAATCAATGCTGTAGGTCTGACTCGCGGTTTCTGCTAGAACTTTCCGATTCTCGATATAGAAGCGTTGAATCTTGCTAATCTTAACTAGATAGACCTGATCATCAATCTTTCCTTTGATTGTTTCTTTTTGGTCAAGATTTTCTGCGAACTCGATGACTTTCTGGACTTTATCTGTCGGCTGAGGTGCTTGGACAATCAGTTTTTCCTCCTTGTAAGTCTCACTAATCTGTAGTTCTACTTTCATAAATTTCTCTCCTTTTTAGTTATACAAGGTTGTGATCACTTCCTGTATATCTTTATTAAACACTATTTTTCAGCCCCTTGCAAGGGACTTTGTCTATGTGGAGGGATTTGGCTCCTATGTGGTGATTGCTTTTCTGTCCTATCTGAAATATGGTATAATAGCACTAATCAATTTCTAGGAAAATAGATACAGAAAGGGGCTGAAAGATGTATCATATTATTGAATTGCCAGAGGTGCTGGCAAACCAGATTGCAGCCGGGGAGGTCATTGAACGTCCTGCCAGTGTGGTCAAAGAGTTGGTAGAAAATGCTATTGACGCTGGCTCTAGCCAGATTATCATTGAGATTGAGGAAGCTGGTCTCAAGAAGATTCAAATCACAGATAATGGTCATGGAATTGCTCACGATGAGGTGGAATTGGCCTTGCGTCGTCATGCGACCAGTAAGATAAAAAATCAGGCAGATCTCTTTCGGATTCGGACGCTTGGTTTTCGTGGTGAAGCCTTGCCTTCTATCGCTTCTGTTAGTGTTTTGACCCTTTTGACGGCGGTGGATGGTGCAAGTCATGGAACCAAGCTCGTCGCGCGTGGGGGAGAAGTTGAAGAAGTCATCCCAGCGACTAGTCCTGTGGGAACCAAGGTTTGTGTGGAGGACCTCTTTTTCAACACGCCTGCCCGCCTCAAGTATATGAAGAGCCAGCAAGCGGAGTTGTCTCATATCATTGATATTGTCAATCGTCTGGGCTTGGCCCATCCTGAAATTTCGTTTAGTTTAATCAGTGATGGCAAGGAGATGACGCGGACAGCTGGGACTGGTCAATTGCGCCAAGCTATCGCAGGGATTTACGGTTTGGCGAGTGCCAAGAAGATGATTGAAATTGAGAATTCTGACCTAGATTTCGAAATTTCAGGTTTTGTGTCCTTGCCTGAGTTGACTAGAGCCAACCGCAACTATATCAGTCTCTTCATCAATGGTCGTTATATCAAGAATTTCCTACTCAATCGTGCAATTCTAGACGGCTATGGTAGTAAGCTTATGGTAGGCCGTTTTCCACTGGCTGTCATTCACATTCATATCGACCCTTATCTAGCGGATGTCAATGTGCACCCAACCAAGCAAGAAGTGCGGATTTCCAAGGAAAAGGAACTGATGACCCTGGTCTCAGAAGCTATTGCAAATAGTCTCAAGGAACAAACCTTGATTCCAGATGCCTTGGAAAATCTTGCCAAATCGACTGTGCGCAATCGTGAGAAGGTGGAGCAAACTATTCTCCCACTCAAAGAAAATACACTTTACTATGAGAATACTGAGCCGACAAGACCTAGTCAAGCTGAAGTAGCTGATTATCAGGTAGAATTAACTGAGGAAGGGCAGGATTTGACCCTGTTTGCCAAGGAAACCTTGGACCGATTGACCAAGCCAGCAAAACTGCATTTTGCAGAGAGAAAGCCTGCTAACTACGACCAGCTAGATCACCCAGAGCTTGACTTAGCAAGTCTTGATAAGGCTTATGACAAGCTGGAGCGAGAAGAATCATCCAGCTTCCCAGAGTTGGAATTTTTCGGGCAAATGCATGGAACCTATCTCTTTGCCCAAGGGCGAGATGGGCTTTACATCATAGACCAGCATGCGGCTCAGGAACGGGTCAAGTACGAGGAGTATCGTGAGAGCATTGGCAATGTAGACCAAAGTCAACAGCAACTCCTAGTACCTTACATCTTTGAATTTCCTGCAGATGATGCCCTTCGTCTTAAGGAAAGAATGGCACTTTTGGAGGAAGTTGGGGTCTTTCTAGCAGAGTACGGAGAAAATCAATTTATCTTACGTGAACATCCTATTTGGATGGCAGAAGAAGAGATTGAATCAGGCATCTATGAGATGTGTGATATGCTACTCTTGACCAAGGAAGTTTCTATCAAGAAATATCGAGCAGAGTTGGCTATTATGATGTCCTGCAAACGGTCTATCAAGGCCAATCATCGTATTGATGATCATTCAGCTAGACAACTCCTCTATCAGCTTTCTCAATGTGATAATCCCTACAACTGTCCCCACGGACGTCCTGTTTTGGTGCATTTTACAAAGTCGGATATGGAAAAGATGTTCCGACGTATTCAGGAAAATCACACCAGTCTCCGTGAGTTGGGGAAATATTAAACTAAAAGGAAAATTATGTACGAATATTTAAAAGGAATCATTACCAAAATCACTGCTAAATACATTGTTCTTGAAACCAACGGTATCGGTTATATCCTGCATGTGGCCAACCCCTATGCTTATTCAGGTAAGGTGAACCAAGAAGCTCAAATCTATGTGCACCAAGTAGTGCGTGAGGACGCCCATCTGCTTTATGGATTTCGCTCAGAAGATGAGAAAAAGCTCTTTCTCAGTCTGATTTCGGTCTCTGGGATTGGTCCTTTATCAGCTCTTGCTATTATCGCTGCCGATGACAATGCTGGCTTGGTTCAAGCAATTGAAACTAAGAACATCACCTACTTGACCAAATTCCCTAAAATTGGCAAGAAAACAGCCCAGCAGATGGTGCTGGACTTGGAAGGCAAGGTAGTAGTTGCAGGAGATGACCTTCCTGCTAAGGTAGCAGTGCAAGCTAGCGCTGAAAACCAAGAATTGGAAGAAGCCATGGAAGCCATGTTGGCTCTGGGCTACAAGGCAACAGAGCTCAAGAAAATCAAGAAATTCTTTGAAGGAACGACAGATACAGCTGAGAACTATATCAAGTCTGCCCTCAAAATGTTGGTCAAATAGGAGCAGAGCATGACAAAACGTTGTTCGTGGGTCAAGATGACCAATCCGCTCTACATTGCCTATCATGATGAGGAATGGGGTCAGCCCCTCCATGATGACCAAGCATTGTTTGAGTTGTTGTGTATGGAAACCTATCAGGCAGGCCTGTCTTGGGAAACGGTGCTCAACAAACGACATGCTTTCCGAGAAGCCTTTCATGGCTATCAAATTCAAGCGGTCGCAGAGATGACTGATACCGAATTGGAAAACTTGCTGGAGAATCCAGCCATCATCCGAAATAGAGCCAAGATTTTTGCTACACGCGCTAACGGCCAAGCCTTTCTACGGTTACAGGCAGAATATGGCTCTTTTGATGCCTATCTTTGGTCTTTTGTTGAGGGGAAAACTATCGTGAATGATGTTCCCGACTACCGCCAAGCCCCAGCTAAAACACCTCTGTCTGAGGAGTTAGCCAAAGATCTCAAAAAACGAGGCTTCAAGTTCACAGGCCCAGTCGCCGTCTTGTCTTTTCTACAAGCAGCAGGGCTGGTTGATGACCATGAGAATGATTGTGAGTGGAAAAGTAGCAATTAGTGAGTATAGGTAACTAGAATATCTGAGAATATAGAAAAAAGCTGAGAAACTTTTCCCAGCTTTATTTGTTATAGTCAAAGCGAATGATTTGCTCCTTTGCATCTACATAGGCGTGAACTCCGAAGGGTACAATTGCTCTTGGAGTTGCGTGGCCGACATTTAGATTATAGATAATCGGGATATTGCTGTCAATAATATCCAATAGTGCCTCTTTATAGTCGTCATAGAAAGTTTCATCCATAGGTTTTCCGACCAAGAGTCCACTGATGACCTCGAATATACCAGTGTCTTTTAAAGTCCGCAACATATTTTTGAAGTCTTCCAGCTCAGGCTTTTCTTCGCTTGTTTCTAGCAAGAGGATTTTTCCTTCCCAGTCTGACAAGTCAGGGAAAAGTTTGTATTTTTGGCAGAGCTCCGTGCTATCTGCGTATCGAGAGTTGTCAAAGATATCGTAGAGGGATTCGAGGCAACCACCGAGGATTTTTCCCTCGAACTGGGCATTTCCCCGCAACAGCTCGAAACCAGTATTTGCATGACTGACACGAGGTGTCCCCAGAGCCTTGGGACTGAAGTCAGTCCTTTCATCATACCAAACGTCACTAGGGCGGATTTCTGAGATTCTTCCCGTCTCAATCAATTCTTTAAAGTAGTGGAGGCTATAGGTCAGCACTTCCTTGTCCAATTCACAAATGTCTGCTAGGAAGGATTGACCATAAAAAGTTTTGATTCCTAGTTTATGCAACATGAGATGGTTCATGGTTGTATCCGAGAAGCCAAGAAAAATTTTTTGTTTGATAACCTTTTGTAGTTGGTCATTTTCAAAAAGATAAGGTAGTAAGCGATAGGTATCGTCTCCACCGATGGCGCATAGGATCATGTCGATGCTATCATCAGAAAAGGCATGAATCAAATCCTCTGCACGAGCTTCAGGATGGTCCTTGATAAAGTCTAATCCTTTTAGCGAATGAGGCAAAAAGGTAGGATTGAGTCCCAGGTTCTTGAGACGTTGGACACCCAAGTCCACTTCGTGTTTGACAAAGTCCTCTCCGATAATGCCACTAGATAAACTAACAACACCAATAGTAGAAACCATATTTCTTCCTCCTAGAAATTGATTGAGCCTATTTTATCACAAAAAGATTAGATAGAGCTATGTGGGATGTCAGAAGAATACTTTAAAATCAAAAAAGTAAGTGAAAAAGCAACCGCGCCTGCAGTTGCTTTTTATACATACTATTAGATTTGTTAGAGTGAAGTCAAAAAAGTGATTCCACCTAAAATAACACCGGCTGAATTTGGAATGATTAGTATCCAATCCTTCTTAGGTTCCTTTGTCCATCCATAAATAACCCAGATTAAGCAAGATATAGCAGCTGATAAAGGTTGAAATGGTTGAGCTTTATTTCCTTGTAAATTAGCGATAATTTGAGGTATGTAGGCAATAAATACTATAATTCCAATAAAGGCACCAATGGAGCCTACGATTCGATTAATTTTTTGTTTTGTCATATTTCCCTCCAATTATAGAGTATCAAAATGATTGTATATAGGCAAGGAATATGCTCATTTGTTGTTATTCTCTGTACAAAATAGAATAAAATGTTTACATTTATGTTTTATAAAGTATAAATGTACTGAATTTTAGATAGAGTTAAATATTTTTTACATGATTGTTTAAAGATTAAAAAATCATGGTTCTTATGATGTTGAACCATGATATGTTTCCGTTCTTCTTAATAACGTGTTGGTCCTGCACTTGCGCTGCGGATATTCAAGCGTTTCTTGAGATAGAAGCGAAGGGCTAGGAGGGCTGCTCCGATGATAGCCAATGGCAATGGAGCCAGTACTGGGTTAAGGCTAGCTGGTAGGAAGCTTGTTGCAAAGAAGACAAGCAACCAAAGGAACATAGAAGCTAGGATAACCAGTACAGATTTCCAGAAAGGTGGACGTTGACTGCGGTCCATATCTGGTCCATAGTATTGGTAAACAAAGTAGTACATCAAGTAGAAGGCAAATCCACCAACCAGTCCAACTAATAGGAGAGTGACAAATCCATAGCCGAAAGCTTGATCTGCCGCAAAGAAAGTTGTGAGGGCGCTGACGAGGGCAAAGAGGCTAGTGATGAAAAGAGCTGAGTCCATAATCATGAGTTTTGGATCATCATTTTCCTTTGGATGCTCTTTTTCATATTGCTCCTTGACAGTGAAGCTGTGCGCCCAGTGGGTCGGTGCGCCGTAGAGGGAACGAGCAGTCGTACCCTTGGCTTGCTCTTCAAGAATTTGAGGAATGGCTTCCTCAAAAATAGCCTTGATTTCAGCATCTGTTTTTCCATCTTTGATGAATTGTTGGGTAGCGATGTGGACAAACTCTTGGTTTTTCTTTGTTAATTTTTGTAGATCAATCTGAGACATAGGAACTCCTCTTAGAACCATTTTTTATGGATGAGATAGAGAGTGAGCGAGACACTCATAGCAAAGGCGATAAAGACGATTAACCAGAAGGCATTCGGCTCGCCGTTTAGGGGGATTTCATTATCCTTAAAGTTCATCCCGTAGGCAGAAAAGACCATGGTTGGAATGGACATGACGATGGTCACAAGGGCCAAGGTTTTCATGATGTTGTTCTGGTTGTTAGAAATGATAGAGGCGAAGGTCTCTGTCATAGAATGCAAGACGTTTCCATAAATGTCTGCCATCTCGATGGCCTGTTGGGTTTCAATCAGGGTGTCTTCAAGCAGGTCTTCGTCCTCAAGGTATTTCTTGATATTGCTGGTTGAGCTGGTCAATTTCTTAATCACACGCTCATTTGTTTTGAGGGAAGCCTTGAAATAGACGATGGTTTTTTCCAATTCCATGAGCTCAATCAATTCTTCATTACGAGTTGATTGATGCAGTTGACTTTCGATTTGCTCACTCTTACGGTCAATCGAACGAAGGGCTGTTAGGTAAAGCTCTGCATTGCGATAAAGAATCTGGAAGATAAAACGCGAACGCATGAAGGTATAGAAATTACGCAAACGACGGTTGATAAAGACATCGAGGACTGGTAATGGTTCCAAACAAGTAGTGATAATGGTTTCCTCGGTGATGATAATACCAAGCGGGATGGTTACGTAGTAGGTGCGGTTATTTCTTTCTTCTGTGACCGGCACGTCAACGATAATCAGGGTGTACTCGTCTTCAATTGTAATACGAGACATTTCTTCCGCATCGAGCGGTGCTCGAAGGTCGGCAATATCAATATCGAAGGCGTTAGCGATTTCGAGTGATTCATTTTGAGTCGGATTAACGAGATTGATCCAAGTACCCGGTTCAAGCGTATCGATCTCTTTAAATTCAGTTGTTGTAGAGAGAAAAACTTGTTTCATATCCCTTATCCTTTCTCATTTTTCAGATTTTTTCACACCGTACTATTATACTACAAATTCAGCCTTTTGGGTAATAGAATCTCACTTTTTTTGGTATAATGGTAAGCAATAATGGACTAGAAAGAACAAAGATGCAAGATAAAATTGTCATTCATGGGGCGCGTGCCCATAATTTAAAAAATATTGATGTGGAGATTCCGCGAGACAAGTTGGTTGTCGTGACAGGTTTGTCAGGTTCAGGGAAATCCAGTCTGGCCTTCGATACCCTCTATGCTGAGGGACAACGCCGCTATGTGGAGAGTTTGTCAGCCTATGCTCGTCAGTTTTTGGGAAATATGGAGAAGCCTGATGTAGATGCCATTGATGGCCTCAGCCCAGCTATTTCCATCGACCAGAAAACGACTAGCAAAAACCCTCGCTCGACGGTGGGAACAACGACTGAAATCAATGACTATTTGCGTCTCCTTTATGCGCGTGTGGGGACGCCTTACTGTATCAACGGGCATGGAGCTATCAAGGCCTCTTCGGTGGAGCAAATCGTGGATAAGGTTTTGGAGTTACCTGAACGCCAGCGCTTGCAGATTTTGGCCCCTGTCATCCGCAAGAAAAAAGGCCAACATAAGAGTGTTATTGAGAAGGTTCAGAAAGACGGTTATGTCCGTGTCCGTGTGGATGGGGAAGTCTATGATGTGACCGAAGTGCCAGAGTTATCTAAGAGCAAGCAACACAATATTGATGTCGTGGTTGATCGTATTGTTATCAAGGAGGGCATTCGTAGTCGTCTCTTTGATTCTATTGAGGCTGCCCTTCGTATCGCAGAAGGCTATGTCATTATCGACACCATGGACGACTCTGAGTTGTTGTTCTCTGAGCATTATGCCTGTCCAGTTTGTGGCTTTACTGTTCCAGAGTTAGAGCCTCGTCTCTTCTCCTTCAATGCTCCTTTTGGTTCTTGTAGTGAGTGTGATGGCTTGGGCATCAAGCTGGAGGTGGATACTGATTTGGTAGTGCCAGATGCCAGCAAAACCTTACGTGAGGGAGCCTTGGCTCCGTGGAATCCTATCTCATCCAACTACTATCCAAACATGCTAGAGCAGGCTATGACAGCCTTTGGAGTGGATATGGATAAGCCTTTTGAGGACTTGTCAGAAGAAGATAAGAACTTGATTCTCTACGGCTCAGATGGTAAGGAATTCCATTTCCACTATGAGAATGAATTTGGTGGCGTGCGCGATATCGATATTCCTTTTGAGGGAGTTGTTAATAATATCAAACGTCGCTACCATGAAACTAATAGTGACTACACTCGCACCCAGATGCGCCTTTACATGAATGAGCTGACCTGCGGAACCTGTCATGGTTACCGTCTCAATGACCAGGCCTTGTCTGTCCGTGTTGGTGGTGCGCAAGGACCACATATCGGAGAAATTTCAGACCTGTCTATCGCAGACCACTTGGAGTTAGTGAGCCGGTTAACCTTGTCTGAAAATGAAACTATTATTGCTCGTCCCATTCTCAAGGAAATCAAGGACCGTTTGACCTTCCTTAATAACGTGGGTCTTAACTATCTGACTCTGTCTCGTTCGGCAGGAACCCTTTCAGGTGGGGAAAGTCAGCGTATTCGCTTGGCGACCCAGATTGGTTCTAACCTATCAGGTGTTCTTTATATTCTAGACGAGCCGTCAATCGGTCTTCACCAGAGGGATAATGACCGTCTGATTGCCAGTCTCAAAAAGATGCGTGACTTGGGCAATACTCTTATCGTGGTGGAACATGACGAAGATACCATGCGTGAGGCTGATTATCTGATTGACGTTGGTCCTGGTGCGGGTGTTTTTGGTGGGGAGATTGTTGCGGCAGGTACGCCCAAACAGGTAGCTCGTAACAGTAAGTCTATCACAGGCCAGTACTTGTCAGGCAAACGTGCCATTCCAGTACCAGAAGAACTCCGTGTTGGTAATGGTCGTTTTATCGAGGTGACGGGAGCGCGTGAGAACAACCTGCAAAATGTCACAGCTCGCTTCCCACTAGGAAAATTCATCGCAGTGACAGGGGTGTCGGGCTCAGGGAAATCGACCCTAATCAATAGCATTCTCAAAAAAGCTATTGCCCAGAAGCTCAACCGCAATTCAGACAAACCTGGTAAGTTTAAAACGATTACAGGGATTGAGCATGTAGACCGCTTGATTGATATTGATCAGAGCCCTATCGGACGAACGCCGAGGTCTAACCCTGCTACCTATACGGGAGTTTTTGACGATATACGTGACCTCTTTGCCCAGACAAATGAGGCTAAGATTCGTGGTTACAAAAAGGGACGTTTCAGTTTCAATGTCAAGGGTGGTCGTTGTGAAGCCTGCTCAGGTGACGGGATTATCAAGATTGAGATGCACTTCTTGCCAGATGTTTACGTGGCTTGTGAAGTCTGCCACGGGACTCGCTACAATAGTGAAACCCTAGAAGTTCATTACAAGGAAAAGAATATCTCGCAGGTCTTGGACATGACTGTCAATGATGCGGTGGAATTTTTCCAACACATTCCGAAAATTCAACGCAAACTTCAGACCATCAAGGATGTAGGGCTAGGCTATGTGACGCTAGGTCAACCAGCTACCACTCTTTCTGGGGGAGAAGCCCAGCGTATGAAGCTGGCTAGCGAACTCCACAAACGCTCGACAGGCAAGTCATTCTATATTCTGGATGAACCGACGACAGGACTCCATACAGAGGATATCGCTCGCTTGCTCAAGGTTTTAGCTCGCTTTGTTGACGATGGCAATACAGTCCTTGTTATCGAGCACAATTTAGACGTTATCAAGACAGCAGACCATATTATTGACTTGGGACCTGAGGGCGGTGTCGGTGGTGGAACCATCATCGCAACAGGAACTCCAGAAGAAGTAGCGGCCAATGAAGCCAGCTACACAGGACAGTATTTGAAAGGAAAGTTACATCATGAATAAACGTGTACAAGCATTTCTAGCTAAAATGCAAGAAAAAGAACTAGATGGCATCATCATCAATAACCTTAAAAACGTCTATTACCTTACTGGTTTTTGGGGCTCAAACGGAACAGTCTTTATCAGCCGTGACCGTCAGGTCTTGGTGACAGACTCTCGCTATATCATTGCAGCTAAGCAAGAAACCAGTGGCTTTGAGATTGTGGCAGACCGTGATGAATTGGCTGTCATTGCAGGAATTGTCAAGGACATGGGCTTGTCTCGTATCGGTTTTGAAGATGAGATTTCAGTGTCTTATTATCACCGTATGCAGGCAACCTTTGAAGGAATTGACTTGCTTCCACAAACTCAGTTTGTCGAAGGTCTTCGAATGATTAAGGACGAGGCAGAGATTGCAGCTATTCGCAAGGCTTGTTCTATCTCAGACCAAGCTTTCCGCGATGCGCTTGACTTTATCAAACCAGGAAAGACTGAGATTGAGATTGCCAACTTCCTTGACTTCCGTATGCGTGAGTTGGGAGCATCTGGCTTGTCTTTTGATACGATTCTAGCTAGTGGTATCAACTCTTCCAAACCTCATGCTCATCCTATGCACAAACCAGTGGAGCTGGGAGAAGCCATTACTATGGACTTCGGTTGCCTTTATGACCACTATGTCAGTGATATGACACGGACTATCTATCTGGGGCATGTCAGCGACGAGCAGGCGGAGATTTACAATACGGTTCTCAAAGCCAACCAAGCCTTGATTGACCAGGCTAAGGCAGGATTAGGTTTCCGAGACTTTGACAAAATCCCTCGTGATATTATTATCGAGGCGGGCTATGGCGACTACTTTACCCACGGTATTGGACACGGTATTGGGCTGGATATTCATGAGGAACCTTACTTTAGCCAAACTTCTACAGAAATTATTAAGGCAGGTATGGCCTTAACCGATGAACCAGGTATCTATATAGAAGGCAAATACGGTGTTCGTATCGAGGATGATATCTTGATTACAGAGACCGGTTGTGAATTGTTGACCCTAGCTCCAAAAGAGTTGATAGTTATCTAAGAGTTAAACAACTCAAATGATTGACTTTTAAATTTTAAAGGTTTATACTGAAAAACGAAAACGGTAGGTGAGGCTACCATAGGGATACGGATGACTACCGCAAAGCAGTGGAGACACTACTCGTTGGTCAACAGTCCTGGTCGCGAAGGCCAAGACTAAGCTCATTACATTGCCCTATGGAGTTAAAGCTTGAACGAAAAACAGATAATTAGTTTTTTAATCCTGCCATTTTATGGTGGGATTTTCTACTGTTTAAATCAAAGAAAGGAGATAGACGATGCAAATTGACGATCATCCGGAACCGCACATACACAGCCAATCGCTGATTTGTGTCATTCTGCCCTTATAAAGTGATTGGTCTCTGTGTATGAAACACATCATTCATACAGATAGGAGAAACCAATGAAAACTACAAAAGAAAGATTAGCAACAGCTATTCATACATCTTTAAACGAAACTCTATCTTTTTATAAGACAAGTCTAACAGGCTTGACTGAGGAGCAGGTGGAGAAAAATCGTGACCTATATGGCGAAAATACCATCACAAAGGGTCAAGAAGAAAGTATCCTCAAAAAGATTTACGAATCCATTATCAATCCTTTTACGATCATCTTACTGGTCATCGCCGTGATTTCCTTGGTGACCAATGTCTGGTTGGCAAAACCAGGTCAAGAAGATCCGACAACTTCCATTATCATCGTTGTCCTAGTCCTCATTTCTGGTGGCATACGCTTTGTCCAAGAACTCCGTAGTGATAAGGCTGCGACTAATCTATCAAAAATGATTGTCAACACAGCGACTGTCATTCGTCAAGGAGAAATCCAAGAAGTACCTATCGATGATTTGGTAGTGGGTGACGTGGTTAAATTAAGCGCTGGAGACATGATTCCAGCAGATCTTCTTTTGTTTGAGTCGCGCGATTTCTTTGTACAACAGTCGGGCTTGACAGGTGAAAGTGAATCGGTTGAAAAATTGGCCTTGACCAAGGCAACAGTTCAACAATCTGATAGTCTGCTAGAAGCAGAAGCGCTCGCCTTTATGGGAACCAATGTCTTATCTGGTAGTGCCAAGGCCGTGGTTTTAGCAGTTGGTGATGATACCATGATGGGAGCCATTGAGCAGACTTTGAACACCTATGAAGAGCCTACTTCGTTTGAGCGGGAGATGAATAGTATTTCGTGGCTCTTGATTCGTTTGATGCTGGTCATGGTGCCCATCGTTTTCTTGTCCAATGGTTTAACAGATGGTGACTGGCTGGAAGCTGGCGTATTTGCTTTGAGTGTTGGTGTCGGATTAACACCTGAGATGCTTCCTATGATTATCACGGCCAGTCTAGCAAAAGGCTCCATCATTATGGCCAAGGAAAAAGTGGTTATCAAGAAACTCAATGCCATACAGGACTTAGGGGCGATTGATATTTTGTGTACAGATAAGACAGGAACTCTAACCCAAGACGAAATTGTCCTTGAATATCCCTTGGACATCCACGGACGCTTGGATTTGACCGTCTTGAGACGAGCTTATCTCAATTCTTATTTTCAAACGGGCTTGAAAAATTTGATGGACAGAGCTATCATCAAACGGACTGAAAAGGAAGCCAAAGAACACACCCTCTTACAAAATCTGGATCAAACTTTTCAAAAAATAGATGAGCTTCCCTTTGATTTTGAACGTAGACGGATGAGTGTTATCGTTAAGGATGAACACGAAGTTGTTAGTTTGGTAACCAAGGGTGCCCTAGAGGAAATGTTGACGATTTCCAGTTATGCGGAATATCAAGGAGTGATTACTCCCTTGACAGATGTTATTAGAGAAGAAATTTTAGCAGAAGTCCGACAACTAAATCAACAAGGTTTACGTGTCTTGGGAGTGGCCTATAAGTCAGGTTTGAGGGAAGGTCATGCCTATACAGTTGATGATGAAGGGGATATGATTCTAACTGGTTATTTAGCCTTCCTAGATCCTCCTAAACCATCTGCAGCACCAGCAATTAAGGCTCTGTTAGAACATGGAGTTCAAACAAAAATTTTGACGGGAGACAACGAAAAAGTTACCCAAGCAGTCTGTGAAAAGGTTGGTTTGGATATCAATCAGATGCTGTTAGGATCTGAAATTGATCAGATGAGTAATCAAGAATTGGCTCAAGCCGTGGAGGAGGTAACAGTCTTTGCCAAACTTTCTCCTGACCAAAAAGCAAGGATTATTTTGCAATTTAAGGCTAATGGTCATGCTGTTGGCTATATGGGAGATGGAATCAATGATGCTCCTTCTATGAAAGTTGCAGATGTGGGGATTTCTGTTGACACAGCGGTAGATATTGCCAAAGAAACAGCTGATGTTATCCTACTTGATAAGGATCTCATGGTGCTTGAAAAAGGACTGGTTGAAGGTCGTAAGGTCTATGCCAATATGACCAAATATATCAAAATGACAGTGAGTTCTAATTTTGGAAATATCTTATCCTTATTGGTCTCTGGGATCTTTTTACCATTTTTACCGATGGCGCCAGTCCATTTGATTATCTTAAATCTAGTCTATGATTTGTCTTGTATTGCCTTGCCTTTTGACAAGGTGGATAAAGATTTTTTGAGAAATCCGCATACCTGGGAAGCTAAGTCCATCACACGTTTCATGGTTTGGATGGGGCCTATTTCTTCTGCCTTTGATATTTTGACCTTTATTTTGCTCTATTTTATCATTGTACCCATGACGACAGGTCAAGCCTATGTCCATGGAGCGGAGTCTGCCGTAGGATTTATTGTCTTGTTTCAGACAGGTTGGTTTATCGAGTCCATGTGGTCACAGACCATGGTTATTCATATGTTGCGTTCAGCCAAAATTCCCTTTTTACAAAGTCGTCCAGCTTGGCTAGTCCTTGTGACAACCTTATTGGCTGCAGCCTTTGTGACCTTCCTTCCCTACAGTCCACTCGCAATCCTACTTCATCTAACTCCATTAAAACCGATTTATTTCATCTTTTTGCTTTTCATCATTATTTTGTATATGATTAGCGTGACAATTGTGAAAAAAATCTATATCAAGAAATATCAAGAATGGCTGTAAATTTCATTTTGTCAAGAAAAAAGTACGAAAATGACGAAAAAAGTCAAAAAAATTTAAAAATAGGTCGCAAGTCGGATGTTTTTTATGGTATAATAGACTAAACTGATAGTAACATGTAGCGAAAGGGGTAGGTACATGATTAAAATTTATACAGTCTCAAGTTGTACTAGCTGTAAAAAAGCAAAAACCTGGCTCAATGCCCACCAGTTAAGTTATAAAGAACAAAACCTTGGTAAAGAAGGAATTACGAGAGAAGAATTACTGGATATTCTAACCAAAACAGATAACGGAATAGCCAGCATCGTTTCATCTAAAAATCGCTATGCCAAAGCCCTTGGAGTGGATATTGAAGATTTGAGTGTCAACGAAGTCCTCAATCTGATTATGGAAACACCGAGAATTTTAAAGAGCCCAATCCTTGTAGATGAAAAACGCCTGCAAGTTGGCTATAAGGAAGATGATATTCGTGCCTTCCTACCACGCTCTGTCCGTAATGTAGAAAATGCAGAAGCACGTTTGCGTGCAGCTCTATAAACATCAAGGCTGGGAGCAACTCCCAGTCTTATTTTAATTTAAAAAAAAAGAAAGAAGAAAGAAATGAAAAAAATAGTTCTTGTTAGTCTAGCTTTCCTTTTTGTCCTGGTTGGTTGCGGACAGAAAAAAGAAACTGGAACAGCTACAAAAACAGAAAAGGATACGCTTCAGTCGGCATTGCCAGTTATTGAGAATGCTGAGAAGAATACAGTTGTGACCAAGACTTTGGTCTTGCCCAAGTCAGATGATGGTAGCCAGCAAACCCAAACCATTACATACAAGGACAAGACTTTTTTGAGCTTAACGATTCAACAAAAACGTCCAGTTTCAGATGAGTTGAAGACTTATATCGACCAACATGGAGTGGAAGAAACTCAAAAAGCTCTTCTCGAGGCAGAGGAGAAGGATGAGGCTATTATAGAAGCTCGTAAATTAGCAGGATTTAAGCTTGAAACTAAACTATTGAGTGCAACAGAACTTCAAACAACGACTAGTTTTGATTTTCAAGTTTTGGATGTCAAGAAGGCTTCTCAGTTAGAATATTTGAAGAATATTGGTTTAGAAAATCTCTTGAAGAATGAACCAAGCAAATATATTTCAGACAGATTGGCAAATGGCGCGACAGAACAGTAGAAAATCCAAATAAATAGACTGCCTGAATTGTAGAACGTAAGGAATTATGCTATAATGGTACTATTCTAAGGAAAGAGGGTGTTAGAATGGGATTTACTGAAGAAACAGTACGTTTTAAATTGGACGATTCCAATAAAAAAGAAATTAGCGAAACTCTGACTGATGTTTATGCTTCGTTGAACGATAAGGGCTACAACCCGATTAACCAAATCGTAGGTTACGTATTGAGTGGAGACCCTGCCTACGTTCCTCGTTATAATAATGCACGAAATCAAATCCGTAAGTATGAGCGTGATGAAATCGTTGAGGAATTAGTCCGCTACTACCTTAAAGGACAAGGAGTCGATCTATAACCTATGAGAATTATGGGATTGGACGTCGGTTCAAAAACGGTAGGGGTGGCGATTAGCGATCCGCTTGGTTTTACAGCTCAAGGACTTGAAATCATCCAAATCAATGAGGAGCAAGGTCAATTTGGTTTTGACCGCGTTAAGGAGTTGGTTGATACTTACAAGGTGGAACGATTTGTAGTGGGCTTACCTAAAAATATGAACAATACAAGCGGACCGCGCGTGGAAGCTAGTCAGGCATACGGAGCAAAGTTAGAAGAGCTTTTTGATTTACCAGTAGACTATCAAGATGAACGCTTGACAACAGTTGCCGCAGAGCGCATGTTAATTGAGCAAGCAGATATTAGCCGTAACAAGCGCAAGAAAGTCATTGATAAGTTAGCAGCTCAGCTGATTTTACAAAATTATTTAGATAGAAAATTTTAATACAAAGGAGAGGCTATGTCACACGATCATAACCACGACCACGAAGAACGTGAATTAATCACACTAGTAGATGAGCAAGGAAACGAAACCTTGTTTGAAATCCTTTTGACGATTGATGGAAAAGAAGAATTTGGTAAAAACTATGTTCTTCTAGTACCAGTTAACGCAGAAGAAGACGAAGACGGGCAAGTTGAAATCCAAGCTTACTCATTCATCGAAAACGAAGATGGAACAGAAGGCGAATTGCAACCAATCCCAGAAGACTCGGAAGACGAATGGAACATGATTGAAGAAGTCTTCAACAGCTTTATGGAGGAGTAAAAACATCCAGTGGATGTTTTTAGCCCAGCTCTTTGTAACAAGAGAGAGCTGGTAAGTCCGGGGGATGTTTTTACCCCAAGTTAATATTCATAGTAGCTAGTTATTAGCTAACCAGGTGAGAGGTCGGGACGAAAATCCTGGCCTCGTTTTTGTTAGTTATGAGACTTTATTGAGGCAGTTGATTGAACCTGTAATTAAGGAGATGTATATGTTTGAAGTAGAAGAATGGCTCCATAGTCGGATTGGTTTGAATTTTCGATCAGGCTTGGGCCGAATGCAACAAGCGGTGGATTTGTTGGGGAATCCCGAGAAGTCTTATCCTATTATCCACGTAACAGGAACTAATGGAAAAGGATCTACCATTGCTTTTATGAGGGAGTTATTTATGGGGCATGGCAAAAAAGTTGCGACTTTCACCTCCCCTCATATCGTCTCCATCAATGACCGAATCTGCATTAATGGACAATCAATAGCTGATGCAGACTTCATCCGTGTGGCTGAGCAGGTCAAGGGGATGGAAGAGACGCTTCTGCAAACTCATGATCAATTGTCCTTTTTTGAATTGCTGACCTTGATTGCTTTCCTCTACTTTAGGGAGCAAGAGGTGGACTTGGTTTTACTAGAAGTGGGAATTGGTGGCTTACTTGACACGACCAATGTGGTAACTGGAGAGCTTGCTGTCATCACCTCCATCGGACTTGACCATCAGGAGACTCTGGGTGACAGTATAGCAGCAATTGCAGAGCAGAAAGCTGGTATTTTTAAGGCTGGTAAAAAGGCAGTGATTGCTAAGTTGCCTTCAGAAGCTAGGCTTGTTTGTCAGAAAAAAGCCGACTCTTTAGCTGTTGACCTTTATCAGGCAGGTCGGGATTTTTCAATGCTGAATGGGGATTTTTCAAGCTCTTTGGCTAACCTTTCACAGTTGAAAATAGGTTTAGAAGGAGCTTATCAGCAGGAAAATGCGGCCTTGGCGCTACAAACGTTTCTTCTTTTTATGAGGGAAGGAAAGGAAGTTGTTGATGAGCAGGTTGTAAGACAGGCTTTGGAGAAGACCCATTGGGCTGGGCGTTTGGAGCGTATTCGTCCTCAGATTTACTTGGATGGTGCTCATAACCTCCCTGCCTTGACTCGCCTGGTGGAGTTTGTCAAAGAAAAAGAGCAGGAAGGCTATCAACCTCAAATCCTATTTGGAGCCTTGAAACGGAAGGATTATCAAGGGATGTTGGCTTATCTGACTCAAAAATTGCCTCAGGTGGAACTCAAGGTGACCGGCTTTGACTATCAAGGTTCTTTGGATGACACAGATGTAACAGGTTACGATATAGTTCCTTCTTACCGAGAATTTATTAGCGATTTTGAAGAAAGAGCAGATGCCCAGGATCTGTTGTTCGTTACAGGGTCTCTCTATTTTATCTCAGAAGTACGGAACCACATACTAGGGCATGAGCAGATGAATTGACCTCCTTTTTTGAACTTGTTATACTAGGGTAACTGCCAGTTAGGAGGAAATTTCTCTAAATTGGTAGCAGAAAGGAAATTCATCATGAAATTAAAAAGATTCACACTTTCTCTTGCTTCTCTAGCAAGTCTTAGTCTCTTAGTAGCTTGTTCACAAAGAGTTCAACAACCAGCAACTCACTCGCAAACACAACAAACACAACAAACTCAGCAATCACAACCTGCTGCTTCATCTTCTACAGAAAATACAAACCAGGCAACGACAAGTTCTTCACAAAATGCGCCTGAGGCTCAACCAATTAATATTGATGGAACTTATACTGGTCAGGATGAAGGAGACCGTATCACTTTAGTGGTAACTGGAATAACTGGTACTTGGACTCAGGTAGAAACTGACGGGGAACAAGAAATCAAGCAGGTTAGCTTCGATGCCGCTAATCAACGTATGATTATTGGGGATGATGTCAAGATTTATGCAATCAATGGAAATCAGATGATTATTGACGATATGGATAGAGAAGCGTCTGATCGCATTGTTTTATCAAAATAGACTAGAAAGAGACTGGATTTTTCGGTCTCTTTTGCTTTTGCTCAGAAAAATGATTATAAATACTTGCCTTTTACCGAATACCTGCGTTATACTAGTATTAATTACCTGTTTTTAGCATTCATACTCTTCGAAAATCTCTTCAAACCACGTCAGCTTCCATCTGCAACCTCAAAACAGTGTTTTGAGCAACCTGCGACTAGCTTCCTAGTTTGCTCTTTGCTTTTCATTGAGTATCAAAATATCAAGGAGGGGATATGAAATATAGAAAATTTCAATTATTGATGTCCAAGTATGGCTTTAGTCTTTCGATTATGCTACTTGAACTTTGTCTTGTTTTTGGTCTCTTTCTTTATTTAGGGCGCATGGCCCCCATTCTATGGGTAATTATCTTAATTTTTATGAGTATAGCGACTGTTGTCGCAATTGTCAATCGCTCAATGGCGCCTGAAAGCAAAGTAATGTGGTTAGTGGTAACTTTTGTTCCTGTCATTGGCCCCTTGCTCTATCTGATGTTTGGTGAAAGGCGATTGTCCAAAAAAGAAATTAAGCAGTTGGACAAACTGGCTTCCATGCATTTTCGGGAGGATAACAGTAAACCTCTCCGCCAGAAATTGAAGGAAGATGATAAGGCGGCTTACGGAGTTATCAAATCGTTGTTGAGTATGGATAGCAATGCCGACGTCTATGATCGAACGGATACACAATTTTTTGCATCTGGTGAAAGCATGTGGCAACATATGCTGGAAGATCTCAAGAAAGCTGAAAAGTTTATCTTTCTAGAGTATTATATTGTCGAAGAAGGTTTGATGTGGAATAGCATACTAGATATACTAGAGCAAAAGGCAGCTCAGGGTGTAGAGATCAAGATGCTCTATGATGATATTGGCTGTATGGCGACTTTACCTGGCGACTATACTATTCAGCTTCGTAGTCGAGGAATTGAAGCCCATAAGTTTAACAAGGTGATTCCTCGTTTGACGGTGGCTTACAACAATCGGGACCATCGTAAAATCCTTGTCATAGATGGTCAGGTAGCCTATACAGGAGGCATTAACTTAGCCGATGAGTACATCAATCATGTAGAACGCTTTGGCTACTGGAAGGACAGTGGGATTCGCATAGATGGTCCTGGTGTCAAGGTTCTAACCCGTCTCTTTTTGATGACTTGGTATATCAATCGTGGGGAAATCAGCGATTTTGACCAGTATCACTTGGAAAATCAGCCTTGTTCTGGCCAAGGGCTCTGCATTCCTTACGGTAGTGGACCCAAGCCCATCTTCCGTACCCAGGTAGGGAAAAAAGTCTATCAAAGTTTGATTAATCAGGCTACTGATTCAGTCTATATTACAACGCCCTATTTGATTATTGACTATGATTTAACCGAGAGTATTAAAAACGCGGCTATGAGGGGTGTTGATGTCCGCATCGTGACTCCTTTCATTCCAGATAAAAAATTAATCCAACTCATCACAAGAGGGGCCTATCCGGATCTTTTGTCAGCAGGAGTCAGGATTTTTGAGTATAGTCCAGGCTTTATCCACAGTAAACAAATTCTAGTGGATAAGGACTTTGCTGCAGTTGGAACGATTAATTTAGATTATAGAAGTTTGCTTCATCACTATGAAGATGCAGTTTTGCTATATAAAACGGCATCAATCACAGAGATTCAAAAAGATTTTCAGGAGATTTTTTCAGTATCTCAAGAAATTTTCCCTCATACGATAAAAAATAGCTGGTATCAAAAATTGATTAAGGAAATTGCCCAGTTATTCGCCCCTATCTTATAAGAAATCTAGGACTTAGGAAATGACTGAGTCCTCTTTTTCTTGCTTTTTACGAATAAGAAGATATAGGAGGAACGATGCTGACTCAGAAAGAATTGGATTATATCATAACATTTAAACAGACGAATTTACATCGATTTCGGGAAATTGAAACCTTTGTGAAACTATGCAAAAAATCACTCAAACACCCATCGCAAGCTGACAATTTTAGGTCTTTTTGATATACTAAGACAGATAAATTGAATAGGAGAAACGACATGGCTGTATATGGCAGAATCGAAGAAGTATCCGAAACGATACAGAGTAATGACATTGAAAATAGATTGGATAGGAACCTTGAATCTCATGTAGAAAAAGAAGAACAGGTAGCTTTCCCGTTTTTCAGACTCATCATTGGAAGTACGATTGCAACGTTTTTTTCTGTGGTGATACCTTTACTTTTAGATATGGTAAGTCCCTCTCAGGCGCAGGATTTGTATATAGGGTGGGCTTGGCATCAGGGAGGACAGCTCTACAGTAGCTATTATGCTAGTCACGGTCTTATTTATTACTTGCTACTTTACATCACCCAAGGAGGCATCCTTTTTGCCTTGGTAGAATGGCTAGCCCTCTTAGGAGGAGGTTATTTCCTCTTTTCTTCAACTGACTATCTGACGGGACAAAGGGAACAAGCCAAGCAACTCTTAACCATATTTTATATTTTGGTATCCGGTCTCGGTTTTGGAGGAGGATATGCTACGATTTTAGCTTTGCCATTTCTGTTTGCAGGATTTTCGTTCATAGCAGCTTATCTATCAAATCCTAACCATGACAAGGGATTTCTACGTCTGGGGATTTTCTTGGCCCTATCATTTTTCATAGAGCCTCTTACAAGTCTTTTCTTTATTGCAGTAGTAACGATTGGTTTATTTGTCTTTAATGTTGGGCATGGCCGCCTTGCTCATGGAGTTTATCAGTTTTTTGCAGCAGCACTTGGCTTTTCTCTCATCTTTTACCCAGTAGGATATTATGTTCTTGCTTCAGGTGGTTTTGGAGAGGCTCTAGGGAGTCTTTTATATCCGATTGATTCCCTTCAGGTCTTGAATCCTCAACTAATGGATAATGTTGTATTCTATGGTTTGTTGACCTTTGGTTTAGGAGCTCTCTTCCTTGTTTTTCTAGGATTGTTCCAATCAAAGGCATCAAGATTATATGTTATTTCAGTACCAGCTAGTTTTACTTTCTTATTTGTATTAGCCTTGTTGCTTTTTTCTCAAGAACCTCTTCACGGTTCGCGTTTGATTCTAATCCTTCCATTTTTACTCCTTCTTTTGATGACCAGTATTCGTGGGAAACATTCAGCTAGAGGAGCTCGTCGTCGGAGAAGAGAGGAAGTTCCTACTCTATGGAAAAAATTCATGAAAGGGAATCTCTACTTACCGATCCTAGTGGTGGTTTATCTGATTGCAATTCCTTTTGTAGCTCGTTTTGTCTTGCATCCAGCTTCTTATAGAGAACAACATCAAGTGGTAGATAGAGTCAAACAAGAGACGAGTGATGGTGACCAAATCTATATTTGGGATTCACATGTTCAAATGTATAAAGAAAGCCAGCGTTTGGCTGGATCCATGTTCCCATCGCCTCTTCTTTACACGAGTACAGAAGAGAATAAAACTAGTTTACTCAATGACTTGAAAGAAAACCAACCTAAGGTGATTGTGGTGAACGATAAGGTAGCAGTCTGGTCTGAAGTGGAGACACTCTTAAAAGAAAATTACCAACCAGTAAAGACTGATTACTCAGAGTTTAAAGTCTATAAAATTAAATAACTAAATCAATATCTTGTGTATTTTTAAAAATTTTAGGATTTTTAACACAAGATATTGATTTTTCTTTTTAGAGTGGTATAATACTTTTTAGAAAGAACATTTTAGAAAAGAGCATGCATATGATTGCACTAGAAGAAAAAATTACAATTTTGCCAACTCTCTTCGTTGAAAAACGAGATGGGAGACGTGTTGTATTTGATGTGGACAAGATTGACAAGGCTCTCCACAAGGCGGCTGACAAGGTTATGGATGTGACACCCCTGGTCGAAAAACGCCTCAATGCTCTGACCGAGCGAATTGTCACAGAAATTCATAGTCGCTTTCCACAGGGGGTTAAGATTTACGAAATTCAAAATATCGTAGAACATGAACTCCTTGAAGCCAAAGAATATGCGCTAGCTGAGGAGTATATTACTTATCGGACACAAAGGGATTTTGAGCGTTCAAAAGCGACAGATATCAACTTTAGCATCCATAAACTTCTCAACAAAGACCAGGCCGTTGTCAATGAAAATGCTAATAAAGACAGCGATGTCTTTAATACCCAGCGTGATTTGACGGCGGGGATTGTTGGGAAATCAATCGGACTGCAAATGCTCCCTAAGCACGTAGCCAATGCCCACCAAAAGGGGGATATCCACTATCATGATTTGGATTATAGCCCCTACACACCTATGACTAACTGCTGTTTGATTGATTTTAAAGGTATGTTGGAGAATGGCTTTAAGATTGGAAATGCAGAGGTAGAAAGTCCCAAGTCTATCCAGACTGCGACAGCTCAGATTTCTCAAATTATCGCCAACGTTGCTTCTAGCCAGTACGGTGGCTGTTCAGCTGACCGTATCGATGAAGTTTTGGCGCCTTATGCAGAGAAGAATTACCAAAAACACCTCAAAGATGCGGAAGAATGGGTCTTACCTGACAAACGGGAAGATTACGCTTGGAAGAAAACCCAAAAAGATATCTATGATGCCATGCAATCTCTCGAGTATGAAATCAACACTCTCTTCACTTCAAATGGACAAACACCTTTCACTTCGCTAGGTTTTGGTCTAGGAACCAATCGTTTTGAGCGTGAAATTCAAAAAGCTATCTTAAACATTCGCATTAAGGGCCTCGGTTCAGAACATCGTACGGCTATCTTTCCTAAACTTATTTTCACGCTTAAAAGAGGACTCAACTTAGAGGAAGGGACACCCAACTACGACATCAAGCAGTTGGCTCTAGAGTGCGCAACTAAACGGATGTACCCAGATGTTTTGTCCTATGATAAGATTGTTGAGTTGACAGGTTCTTTCAAAGTTCCTATGGGCTGTCGTTCTTTCCTTCAAGGATGGAAAGACGAGAATGGCATAGAAGTCAATTCAGGTCGCATGAACCTGGGTGTTGTGACGGTTAACCTGCCTCGCATCGCCCTCGAGTCTGAGGGAGACATGAATAAGTTCTGGGAAATCTTCAACGAGCGGATGAATATCGCTGAAGATGCTCTTGTTTATCGTGTCGAACGCACTAAAGAGGCGACACCAGCGAATGCTCCTATCCTCTATCAGTACGGTGCTTTTGGCCATCGTCTAGGTAAAGAAGAAAGTGTTGACCAGCTCTTTAAGAATCGTCGCGCAACCGTTTCGCTGGGCTATATCGGCTTGTATGAAGTAGCGACAGTTTTCTTTGGTAACAGCTGGGAAAGTAATCCAAATGCTAAGGAATTCACGCTGGATATCATTCGCGATATGAAACGCCGTGTAGAAGAGTGGTCTGACCAATATGGCTACCATTTCTCTATCTACTCAACACCATCTGAAAGTTTGACAGACCGTTTCTGCCGACTAGATACAGAGAAGTTTGGTTCTATTCCTGATATTACAGATAAGGAATACTACACCAATTCTTTCCACTACGATGTTCGTAAAAATCCAACACCGTTTGAAAAATTAGACTTTGAGAAAGTCTATCCAGAAGCAGGTGCGTCAGGTGGTTTCATCCATTACTGTGAGTATCCAGTCCTTCAGCAAAATCCAAAGGCCTTGGAAGCTGTCTGGGATTATGCCTATGACCGTGTGGGCTATCTTGGGACCAATACTCCCATAGATCGTTGCTACAAGTGTGACTTTGAAGGAGATTTTGAACCAACTGAGAGGGGCTTTGCTTGTCCTAACTGTGGGAATAGTGACCCTAAAACCGTAGATGTGGTCAAACGAACTTGTGGCTACTTAGGTAATCCTCAAGCGAGACCTATGGTCAACGGCCGTCACAAGGAAATCGCAGCGCGTGTCAAACATATGAATGGCTCAACGATTAAAATAGCTGGCCATCAAGTAACCAATTAGAAAGAAATGAAATGGGAAAATATCAATTAGACGATAAGGGTCGCGCACAAGTGACCCGTTATCACGAGAAACACTCTAAAGGTGGAGCTGGTAAGAAAGAACGTTTGCTCAACCTCAGAGAACAATTTTTAAATAAGAATAAGAAGAAATAAAAGTGAGAGTCAGCTCTCGCTTTTCTCTTAGTGGGAGGTAAGGATGGAATTACGTAGACCAAGATTAGCAGATAAAGAAACCGTTTTAGAGATGATGGCAGAGTTTGAAAAGAGCCAATCAGCCCATGATGGAGGATTTTGGGATACAGAGAACTTTGTGTATGAAGAGTGGTTGGAAACAAATATGCAAAAAGAGGTGGGAATAAACTTGCCTGAAAATCGTGTTCCTTCTATTCAATTTGTATCATTTGATGATGTAGGTCGTGCTCTAGGATTTTTGAATCTGCGATTGAGACTGAATGAGGGGTTACTGAATTATGCTGGCTACATTGGCTACTCCATTCGTCCATCAGAAAGAGGCAAGGGTTATGCTAAGGAAACTCTCCGTCAGGGCTTGCAAGTTGCTAAGGAAAAGAATATCAAGAAAGCTCTGGTGACCTGTAGCGTGAATAATCCTGCTAGCAGAGCAGTCATTTTAGCAAATGGTGGGCTCCTTGAGGATGTTCGTGATGGTGTAGAGCGTTATTGGATAGAGGTAGCGAATGAATAATCCAAAACCACAAGAATGGAAAAGCGAGGAACTCAGTCAAGGGCGTATCATTGACTACAAGGCTTTTAACTTTGTGGATGGAGAAGGTGTGCGGAATTCCCTCTATGTATCAGGCTGCATGTTTCACTGTGAGGGGTGCTATAATGTTGCGACTTGGTCTTTCAATGCAGGCATTCCTTATACAGCAGAGTTAGAAGAACAGATTATGGCAGATCTTGCCCAGCACTATGTTCAAGGCTTGACCTTACTGGGAGGGGAGCCATTCCTCAATACGGGCATTCTCTTGCCTCTCGTTAAACGCATTCGTAAGGAATTGCCAGATAAAGACATCTGGTCCTGGACGGGATATACTTGGGAAGAAATGATGTTGGAAACTCCAGATAAACTGGAACTCTTATCATTGATTGACATTCTTGTCGACGGACGATACGATCGAACTAAGAGAAATCTCATGCTCCAGTTTCGAGGTTCGTCCAATCAACGTATCATCGATGTGCAAAAATCTCTCAAAAGTGGGCAAGTAGTAATTTGGGATAAACTCAATGACGGGAAAGAAAGCTATGAACAGGTGAAGAGAGAGTAACTTTCTTCTATAAAGTACTTAAATAAATGACCTGTCAAAAAGGAAAACATTTTCATGTTAAAAATTTTAAAAAACAGCAACAAATCCCTTGCAATCGCAGGGGCTTTGTGTTATTCTATTATGGTGCTGTAAATTACAGCCTTAGCTTTGATGCAAGAGGTTGCGACACGCTCGGTTGCATTGCCACGCAACACCGCGTCGGTTTTCTTGTGGAGCTAGCCTATTATCTTAAATAGACGAAAAGGAGAAAAAGATGGCAAACAAAAAAATCCGTATCCGTTTGAAAGCTTACGAACACCGTACGCTTGACACAGCGGCTGCAAAAATCGTAGAATCAGCTACTCGTACAGGTGCACAAGTTGCGGGTCCAATCCCACTTCCAACTGAACGTAGCCTCTACACAATCATTCGTGCGACTCACAAATACAAAGACTCTCGCGAACAATTTGAAATGCGTACACACAAACGTTTGATCGATATCGTTAACCCAACTCAAAAAACAGTTGATGCTTTGATGAAATTGGATCTTCCAAGTGGTGTAAACGTAGAAATCAAACTTTAATCTAAAGCTTGATACCTTGAGCATGAAAAACGCTCGTTAAAAACTTTTTGAATAAAAAAATATAGAAAAGGAACTATTTTCTCATGACAAAAGGAATCTTAGGGAAAAAAGTGGGAATGACTCAAATCTTCACTGAAGCTGGCGAATTGATCCCTGTAACAGTTATTGAAGCAACTCCAAACGTTGTTCTTCAAGTTAAAACTGTTGAAACAGACGGATACAACGCTATCCAAGTCGGTTTCGATGACAAACGCGAAGTATTGAGCAACAAACCTGCTAAAGGACATGTAGCGAAAGCTAACACGGCTCCTAAGCGCTTCATTCGTGAATTCAAAAACGTTGAAGGCTTGGAAGTTGGTGCTGAAATTACAGTTGAAACATTCGCAGCTGGAGACGTTGTTGACGTAACTGGTACTTCTAAAGGTAAAGGTTTCCAAGGTGTTATCAAACGCCACGGACAATCACGTGGACCAATGGCTCACGGTTCACGTTACCACCGTCGTCCAGGTTCTATGGGACCTGTTGCACCTAACCGCGTATTCAAAGGTAAAAACCTTGCAGGACGTATGGGTGGCGACCGCGTAACAATTCAAAACCTTGAAGTTGTACAAGTTGTTCCAGAAAAGAACGTTATCCTTATCAAAGGTAACGTACCAGGTGCTAAGAAATCTCTTATCACTATCAAATCAGCAGTTAAAGCTGGTAAATAATAAGGAAAGGGGAATACAGTCAAAATGGCAAATGTAACATTATTCGACCAAACTGGTAAACAAGCGGGCGAAGTTGTTCTTAACGATGCAATCTTTGGTATCGAACCAAACCAATCTGTTGTGTTTGATGTGATTATCAGCCAACGTGCTAGCCTTCGTCAAGGAACTCACGCAGTTAAAAACCGCTCAGCTGTTTCAGGTGGCGGACGCAAACCATGGCGTCAAAAAGGAACTGGACGTGCTCGTCAAGGTTCTATCCGCTCTCCACAATGGCGTGGTGGTGGCATCGTCTTCGGACCAACTCCACGTAGCTATGCGTACAAACTTCCTCAAAAAGTTCGTCGCCTTGCACTTAAATCTGTTTACTCAGAAAAAGTTGCTGAAAATAAATTTGTAGCCGTTGATTCTCTTGAATTTACAGCTCCAAAAACTGCTGAATTTGCAAAAGTTCTTGCAGCTTTGAGCATCGATTCTAAAGTCCTTGTTATTCTTGAAGAAGGAAACGAATTCGCAGCTCTCTCAGCTCGTAACCTTCCAAACGTGAAAGTTGCGACTGCTACAACTGCAAGTGTTCTTGACATCGCAAATAGTGACAAACTTCTTGTTACTCAAGCAGCTATCTCTAAAATCGAGGAGGTTCTTGCATAATGAATTTGTATGATGTTATCAAAAAACCTGTAATCACTGAAAGCTCAATGGCTCAACTTGAAGCAGGAAAATATGTATTTGAAGTTGACACTCGTGCACACAAACTTTTGATCAAGCAAGCTGTTGAAGCTGCTTTCGAAGGTGTTAAAGTTGCAAATGTTAACACAATCAACGTAAAACCAAAAGCTAAACGTGTTGGACGTTACACTGGTTTTACTAACAAAACTAAAAAAGCTATCATCACACTTACAGCTGATTCTAAAGCAATCGAGTTGTTTGCTGCTGAAGCTGAATAATCTAAGGAGGAAATATCGTGGGAATTCGTGTTTATAAACCAACAACAAACGGTCGCCGTAATATGACTTCTTTGGATTTCGCTGAAATCACAACAAGCACTCCTGAAAAATCATTGCTTGTTGCATTGAAGAGCAAGGCTGGTCGTAACAACAACGGTCGTATCACAGTTCGTCACCAAGGTGGTGGACACAAACGTTTCTACCGTTTGGTTGACTTCAAACGTAACAAAGACAACGTTGAAGCAGTTGTTAAAACAATCGAGTACGATCCAAACCGTTCTGCAAACATCGCTCTTGTACACTACACTGACGGTGTGAAAGCATACATCATCGCTCCAAAAGGTCTTGAAGTAGGTCAACGTATCGTTTCAGGTCCAGAAGCAGATATCAAAGTCGGAAACGCTCTTCCACTTGCTAACATCCCAGTTGGTACTTTGATCCACAACATCGAGTTGAAACCTGGTCGTGGTGGTGAATTGGTACGTGCTGCTGGTGCATCTGCTCAAGTATTGGGTTCTGAAGGTAAATACGTTCTTGTTCGTCTTCAATCAGGTGAAGTTCGTATGATTCTTGGAACTTGCCGTGCTACAGTTGGTGTTGTCGGAAACGAACAACACGGACTTGTAAACCTTGGTAAAGCAGGACGTAGCCGTTGGAAAGGTATCCGCCCAACAGTTCGTGGTTCTGTAATGAACCCTAACGATCACCCACACGGTGGTGGTGAAGGTAAAGCACCAGTTGGTCGTAAAGCACCATCTACTCCATGGGGCAAACCTGCTCTTGGTCTTAAAACTCGTAACAAGAAAGCGAAATCTGACAAACTTATCGTTCGTCGTCGCAACGAGAAATAATATTAAACTAGTCGCTTAAGCAACTAGTAAATCCGCCAGCTCGGTAGCGCTCCATAGGAGCGCAAGCCGCTGTGGTACAACATTTAAAGGAGAAAATATAAAAATGGGACGCAGTCTTAAAAAAGGACCTTTCGTCGATGAGCATTTGATGAAAAAAGTTGAAGCTCAAGCTAACGACGAAAAGAAAAAAGTTATTAAAACTTGGTCACGTCGTTCAACGATCTTCCCAAGTTTCATTGGTTACACTATTGCAGTTTATGACGGACGTAAACACGTACCTGTTTACATCCAAGAAGACATGGTAGGTCACAAACTTGGTGAATTTGCACCAACTCGTACTTACAAAGGTCACGCTGCAGACGACAAGAAAACACGTAGAAAATAAGGAGAACATAAATGGCAGAAATTACTTCAGCTAAAGCAATGGCTCGTACAGTACGTGTTTCACCTCGTAAATCACGTCTTGTTCTTGATAACATCCGTGGTAAAAGCGTAGCCGATGCAATCGCAATCTTGACATTCACTCCAAACAAAGCCGCTGAAATCATCTTGAAAGTTTTGAACTCAGCTGTAGCTAACGCTGAAAACAACTTTGGTTTGGATAAAGCTAACTTGGTAGTATCTGAAGCATTCGCAAACGAAGGACCAACTATGAAACGTTTCCGTCCACGTGCGAAAGGTTCAGCTTCACCAATCAACAAACGTACAGCTCACATCACTGTAGCTGTTGCAGAAAAATAAGGAGGTAAAATCGTGGGTCAAAAAGTACATCCAATTGGTATGCGTGTCGGCATCATCCGTGATTGGGATGCCAAATGGTATGCTGAAAAAGAATACGCGGATTACCTTCATGAAGATCTTGCAATCCGTAAATTCGTTCAAAAAGAACTTGCTGACGCAGCAGTTTCAACTATCGAAATCGAACGCGCAGTAAACAAAGTTAACGTTTCACTTCACACTGCTAAACCAGGTATGGTTATCGGTAAAGGTGGTGCTAACGTTGATGCACTCCGTGCAAAACTTAACAAATTGACTGGAAAACAAGTACACATCAACATCATCGAAATCAAACAACCTGATTTGGATGCTCACCTTGTAGGTGAAGGTATTGCTCGTCAATTGGAGCAACGTGTTGCTTTCCGTCGTGCACAAAAACAAGCAATCCAACGTGCAATGCGTGCTGGAGCTAAAGGAATTAAAACTCAAGTATCAGGTCGTTTGAACGGTGCAGATATCGCCCGTGCTGAAGGATACTCTGAAGGAACTGTTCCACTTCACACACTTCGTGCAGATATCGATTACGCTTGGGAAGAAGCAGATACTACATACGGTAAACTTGGTGTTAAAGTATGGATCTATCGTGGTGAAGTTCTTCCAGCTCGCAAAAACACTAAAGGAGGTAAATAACCAATGTTAGTACCTAAACGTGTTAAACACCGTCGTGAATTCCGTGGAAAAATGCGCGGTGAAGCAAAAGGTGGAAAAGAAGTAGCATTCGGTGAATACGGTCTTCAAGCTACAACTAGCCACTGGATCACTAACCGCCAAATCGAAGCTGCTCGTATCGCCATGACTCGTTACATGAAACGTGGTGGTAAAGTTTGGATTAAAATCTTCCCACACAAATCATACACTGCTAAAGCTATCGGTGTGCGTATGGGATCTGGTAAAGGGGCACCTGAAGGTTGGGTAGCACCAGTTAAACGTGGTAAAGTGATGTTCGAAATCGCTGGTGTATCTGAAGAGATCGCTCGCGAAGCGCTTCGTCTTGCTAGCCACAAATTGCCAGTTAAATGTAAATTCGTAAAACGTGAAGCAGAATAAGGAGAAGGCATGAAACTTAATGAAGTAAAAGAATTTGTTAAAGAACTTCGTGGTCTTTCTCAAGAAGAACTCGCGAAGCGCGAAAACGAATTGAAAAAAGAATTGTTTGAACTTCGTTTCCAAGCTGCTACTGGTCAATTGGAACAAACAGCTCGCTTGAAAGAAGTTAAAAAACAAATCGCTCGTATCAAAACAGTTCAATCTGAAGCGAAATAATAGACTAGGGAAGGAGAAATTTCAATGGAACGCAATAATCGTAAAGTTCTTGTTGGACGTGTTGTATCTGACAAAATGGACAAGACAATCACAGTTGTAGTTGAAACAAAACGTAACCACCCAGTCTATGGTAAACGTATTAACTACTCTAAAAAATACAAAGCTCATGATGAAAACAATGTTGCCAAAGAAGGCGATATCGTACGTATCATGGAAACTCGCCCGCTTTCAGCTACAAAACGTTTCCGTCTTGTAGAAGTTGTTGAAGAAGCGGTCATCATCTAATCAAACCTGAAAGGAGAAAACTGAAATGATTCAAACAGAAACTCGTTTGAAAGTCGCAGACAACAGCGGTGCTCGCGAAATCTTGACTATCAAAGTTCTTGGTGGTTCAGGACGTAAATTTGCAAACATCGGTGATGTTATCGTGGCATCTGTAAAACAAGCTACTCCTGGTGGTGCGGTTAAAAAAGGTGACGTTGTTAAAGCAGTTATCGTTCGTACTAAATCAGGTGCTCGTCGTGCTGATGGTTCATACATCAAATTTGACGAAAACGCAGCAGTTATCATCCGTGAAGACAAAACTCCTCGCGGAACACGTATCTTTGGCCCAGTTGCACGTGAATTGCGTGAAGGTGGCTTCATGAAGATTGTGTCACTTGCTCCAGAAGTACTTTAATTTTTAGAAACAAACTAGTCCCCTGGATTTACCTCCAGGGTGCCCTTATGGGCGTAAGAAAAATCAAGGAGAAACCTAATGTTTGTAAAAAAAGGCGACAAAGTTCGCGTAATCGCTGGTAAAGATAAGGGAACAGAAGCTGTTGTCCTTACTGCCCTTCCAAAAGTAAACAAAGTTATCGTTGAAGGTGTTAACATCGTTAAGAAACACCAACGTCCAACTAACGAACTTCCTCAAGGTGGTATCATCGAGAAAGAAGCAGCTATCCACGTATCAAACGTTCAAGTTTTGGACAAAAATGGTGTAGCTGGTCGTGTTGGTTACAAATTTGTAGACGGTAAAAAAGTTCGCTACAACAAAAAATCAGGCGAAGTGCTTGATTAATCACGAAGGAAAGGAGAAGTATAATGGCAAATCGTTTAAAAGAAAAATATCTTAATGAAGTAGTTCCTGCTTTGACAGAACAATTCAACTACTCATCAGTGATGGCTGTGCCTAAAGTAGATAAGATCGTTTTGAACATGGGTGTTGGTGAAGCTGTATCAAACGCTAAAAGCCTTGAAAAAGCTGCTGAAGAATTGGCACTTATCTCAGGTCAAAAACCACTTATCACTAAAGCTAAAAAATCAATCGCCGGCTTCCGTCTTCGTGAAGGTGTTGCGATCGGTGCAAAAGTTACCCTTCGTGGTGAACGTATGTACGAATTCTTGGATAAATTGGTTTCAGTTTCACTTCCACGTGTACGTGACTTCCACGGTGTTCCAACAAAATCATTTGATGGACGCGGAAACTACACACTTGGTGTGAAAGAACAATTGATTTTCCCAGAAATCAACTTCGATGACGTTGACAAAACTCGTGGTCTTGACATCGTTATCGTAACAACTGCTAACACTGACGAAGAGTCACGTGCATTGCTTACAGGCCTTGGAATGCCTTTTGCAAAATAATATAGGAGGTAAATCTAATGGCTAAAAAATCAATGATTGCTAAGAACAAACGTCCAGCGAAGTTCTCTACTCAAGCTTATACTCGTTGTGAAAAATGTGGTCGTCCACATTCAGTTTACCGCAAATTTAAACTTTGCCGTGTTTGCTTCCGTGAATTAGCTTACAAAGGACAAATCCCAGGCGTTACCAAAGCATCTTGGTAATATCATGATACAAAGAGCGTAACAACCACAGCAAAAATAGGAAATTTGGTGTAGGAGCGATGCTCCAAAACAAATTTATCTTTTTTGCGCAGGTTGTAGCTCGTGTTCAAATAAGAGTTTTCTTATTTGAATGTATCAATACTATCTGAGCCTAGCTCAATCATTAACTAGCAAGTGCAACTTGCAAACTACTAGTAAGAGGAGAAAAACAAAATGGTTATGACTGACCCAATCGCAGACTTCCTAACTCGTATTCGTAACGCTAACCAAGCTAAACACGAAGTACTTGAAGTACCTGCATCAAACATCAAAAAAGGGATTGCTGAAATCCTTAAACGCGAAGGTTTTGTAAAAAACGTTGAAATCATCGAAGATGACAAACAAGGCATCATCCGTGTATTCCTTAAATACGGACCAAACGGTGAAAAAGTTATCACTAACTTGAAACGTGTTTCTAAACCAGGACTTCGTGTCTACAAAAAACGTGAAGACCTTCCAAAAGTTCTTAACGGACTTGGAATTGCTATCCTTTCAACTTCTGAAGGTTTGCTTACTGATAAAGAAGCACGCCAAAAGAATGTTGGTGGGGAAGTTATCGCTTACGTTTGGTAATTGATGATGTGAAAGCGTTAAAAGAATGCAGTGAAAATAGGAAGTTTGTAGCAGGAGCGATGCTCCAAGACAAACTTATCTTTTTCACCAAATTCTTAGCTCGAACTCAAATCAAGATACAAAGCTCGTTAGAGCGTGTTCAGTTCAGCTCTTGAACTAAATAAGTATCTGAACCCCCGTGAAAACTGGCCGTTTAGGCCTGACAATCTAACAGGAGAAAATAAACATGTCACGTATTGGTAATAAAGTTATCGTGTTGCCTGCTGGTGTAGAAATCACTAACAATGACAACGTTGTAACTGTAAAAGGACCTAAAGGAGAACTTACTCGTGAGTTCTCAAAAGATATTGAAATCCGTGTGGAAGGTAGTGAAGTAACTCTTCACCGTCCAAACGATTCAAAAGAAATGAAAACTATCCACGGAACTACTCGTGCCCTTTTGAACAACATGGTTATTGGTGTATCAGAAGGATTCAAGAAAGAACTTGAAATGCGCGGGGTTGGTTACCGTGCACAACTTCAAGGATCTAAACTTGTTTTGGCTGTTGGTAAATCTCATCCAGACGAAGTTGAAGCTCCAGAAGGAATTACTTTTGAACTTCCAAATCCAACAACAATCGTTGTTAGCGGAATTTCAAAAGAAGTAGTTGGTCAAACAGCTGCTTACGTACGTAGCCTTCGTTCACCAGAACCATATAAAGGTAAAGGTATCCGTTACGTTGGTGAATTCGTTCGCCGTAAAGAAGGTAAAACAGGTAAATAATGTTGAGTGGTTGAGTCTCAACCACCAACCTATTTTCCAACTTTGTGCATAGCACACGATTTAAAACTAAAGAGGTGAAAACTGTGATTTCAAAACCAGATAAAAACAAACTCCGCCAAAAACGCCACCGTCGCGTTCGCGGAAAACTCTCTGGAACTGCTGATCGCCCACGTTTGAACGTATTCCGTTCTAATACAGGCATCTACGCTCAAGTGATTGATGACGTAGCGGGTGTAACGCTCGCAAGTGCTTCAACTCTTGACAAAGAAGTTTCAAAAGGAACTAAAACTGAACAAGCCGTTGCTGTCGGTAAACTCGTTGCAGAACGTGCAAACGCTAAAGGTATTTCAGAAGTGGTGTTCGACCGCGGTGGATATCTATATCACGGACGTGTGAAAGCTTTGGCTGATGCAGCTCGTGAAAACGGATTGAAATTCTAATAGGAGGACACTAGAAAATGGCATTTAAAGACAATGCAGTTGAATTAGAAGAACGCGTAGTTGCTGTCAACCGTGTTACAAAAGTTGTTAAAGGTGGACGTCGTCTTCGTTTCGCAGCTCTTGTTGTTGTTGGTGACCACAACGGTCGCGTAGGATTTGGTACTGGTAAAGCTCAAGAAGTTCCAGAAGCAATCCGTAAAGCAGTAGATGATGCTAAGAAAAACTTGATCGAAGTTCCTATGGTTGGAACAACAATCCCACACGAAGTTCTTTCAGAATTCGGTGGAGCTAAAGTATTGTTGAAACCTGCTGTAGAAGGTTCTGGAGTTGCGGCTGGTGGTGCAGTTCGTGCCGTTGTGGAATTGGCAGGTGTGGCAGATATTACATCTAAATCACTTGGTTCTAACACTCCAATCAACATTGTTCGTGCAACTGTTGAAGGTTTGAAACAATTGAAACGCGCTGAAGAAGTTGCTGCCCTTCGTGGTATTTCAGTTTCTGATTTGGCATAAGAAAGGGGATAAAATGGCTCAAATTAAAATTACTTTGACTAAGTCTCCAATCGGACGCATTCCATCACAACGTAAAACTGTTGTAGCACTTGGACTTGGCAAATTGAACAGCTCTGTTATTAAAGAAGATAACGCTGCTATCCGTGGTATGATCACTGCAGTATCTCACTTGGTAACAGTTGAAGAAGTAAACTAATGAATTTTTAGGGGATGTGCACTATACCATCCCCTAAAACTAGATATAGTCATCTATGATGACGTCGTATAGGCGAGTTGATGGGGGAGACAACCTTTTCTCCCTTATCGGCGCTAGCATTTTACAAAAGAGGAGAAAATAAAAATGAAACTTCATGAATTGAAACCTGCAGAAGGTTCTCGTAAAGTACGTAACCGCGTTGGTCGTGGTACTTCATCAGGTAACGGTAAAACATCTGGTCGTGGTCAAAAAGGTCAAAAAGCTCGTAGCGGTGGCGGAGTTCGCCTTGGTTTTGAAGGTGGACAAACTCCATTGTTCCGTCGTCTTCCAAAACGTGGATTCACTAACATCAACGCTAAAGAATACGCAATTGTGAACCTTGACCAATTGAACGTCTTTGAAGATGGTGCTGAAGTTACTCCAGTTGTTCTTATCGAAGCAGGAATTGTTAAAGCTGAAAAATCAGGTATTAAAATTCTTGGTAACGGTGAGTTGACTAAGAAATTGACTGTGAAAGCAGCTAAATTCTCTAAATCAGCTGAAGAAGCTATCACTGCTAAAGGTGGTTCAGTAGAAGTCATCTAAGAGAGGTGACCTATGTTTTTTAAATTATTAAGAGAAGCTCTTAAAGTCAAGCAGGTTCGATCAAAAATTTTATTCACAATTTTTATCGTTTTGGTCTTTCGTATCGGAACTAGCATTACAGTTCCTGGTGTGAATGCCAATAGCTTGAATGCTTTAAGTGGATTATCCTTCTTAAACATGTTGAGCTTGGTGTCAGGGAATGCCATGAAAAACTTCTCAGTTTTTGCTCTTGGTGTTAGCCCCTACATTACGGCCTCTATCGTTGTCCAACTCTTGCAAATGGATATTTTACCCAAATTTGTAGAGTGGGGTAAACAAGGGGAAGTAGGTCGAAGAAAATTAAATCAAGCTACTCGTTATATTGCTCTTGTTCTAGCCTTTGTGCAATCGATCGGGATTACAGCTGGTTTTAATACTTTGGCTGGAGCTCAATTGTTGAAAACAGCTCTTACTCCACAAGTCTTTATCATGATTGGTATCATCTTAACAGCTGGTAGTATGATTGTGACTTGGTTGGGAGAGCAAATTACAGATAAGGGATACGGAAATGGTGTTTCTATGATTATCTTTGCCGGGATTGTTGCCTCAATTCCAGAGATGATTCAGGGCATCTATGTGGACTACTTTGTGAACGTCCCAAGTAGCCGTATCAACTCATCCATCATTTTCGTAATCATTTTGATTATTACTGTATTGTTGATCATTTATTTTACAACTTATGTTCAACAAGCAGAATACAAAATTCCAATCCAATATACTAAGGTTGCACAAGGTGCTCCATCTAGCTCTTACCTTCCTTTGAAGGTAAACCCTGCTGGAGTTATCCCTGTTATCTTTGCAAGTTCGATTACTGCAGCGCCTGCGGCTATTCTTCAGTTTTTGAGTGCTACAGGTCATGATTGGGCTTGGGTAAGAACAGCACAAGAAATGCTGGCAACAACTTCACCAACTGGTATTGCTATGTATGCTTTATTGATTATTCTCTTTACATTCTTCTATACGTTTGTACAGATTAATCCTGAAAAAGCGGCAGAGAATCTACAAAAGAGCGGTGCCTATATCCACGGAGTTCGTCCTGGTAAAGGTACAGAAGAATATATGTCTAAACTTCTTCGTCGTCTTGCAACTGTTGGTTCTCTATTCCTTGGTGTGATTTCTATTTTACCGATCGTAGCAAAAGATGTTTTCGGACTTTCAGAAGCAGTTGCTTTTGGAGGAACCAGTCTTTTGATCATTATCTCTACAGGTATTGAAGGAATCAAACAATTGGAAGGCTACCTATTGAAACGTAAGTATGTTGGTTTCATGGACAGAACAGAATAAAAGTAATTACTGAATCAGTAATTACTGAGGGAGTGGAGGTTTAACTCTAACATTTGTGAGAGTTTGGTCTCCCCTCTTCTATTTTGTTTTTAAATAGGGGTGAAAAGACTTTTTGCTTCTATTTAAAAATAAAATAAGGAGATCAAATCATGAATCTTTTGATTATGGGCTTACCTGGTGCAGGTAAGGGAACTCAAGCAGCAAAAATCGTAGAACAATTCCATGTTGCACATATCTCAACAGGTGATATGTTCCGCGCTGCAATGGCAAATCAAACTGAAATGGGTGTTCTTGCTAAGTCATACATTGACAAGGGTGAATTGGTTCCTGACGAAGTTACAAATGGAATCGTAAAAGAACGTCTTTCACAAGATGATATTAAAGAAACAGGATTCTTGTTGGATGGTTACCCACGTACAATCGAACAAGCTCATGCCTTGGACAAAACATTGGCTGAACTTGGCATCGAACTAGAAGGTGTTATCAACATAGAAGTGAATCCAGATAGCCTCTTGGAACGTTTGAGTGGTCGTATCATCCACCGCGTAACTGGAGAAACTTTCCACAAGGTCTTTAACCCACCAGTTGACTATAAAGAAGAAGATTACTACCAACGTGAAGATGATAAGCCTGAGACAGTCAAACGTCGTTTGGATGTGAATATTGCTCAAGGGGAACCAATCATTGCTCACTACCGTGCCAAAGGTTTGGTTCATGACATCGAAGGTAATCAAGATATCAATGATGTCTTCTCAGATATCGAAAAAGTATTGACAAATTTGAAATAAAGCGTTTTTCACACTTGCAAAAATCCGCTACAAATGTTATACTGAGATAGTCTGACTTATAATTGTTGTCTCTGTGTCTAGAGGCATCGAATCGAAATTTATGGAGGTGCTTTTGCGTGGCAAAAGACGATGTGATTGAAGTTGAAGGCAAAGTAGTTGATACAATGCCGAATGCAATGTTTACGGTTGAACTTGAAAATGGACATCAGATTTTAGCAACAGTTTCTGGTAAAATTCGTAAAAACTATATTCGTATTTTAGCGGGAGATCGTGTTACTGTCGAAATGAGTCCATATGACTTGACACGTGGACGTATCACTTACCGCTTTAAATAATCGAAAAACTTGGAGGGATAAGAAATGAAAGTAAGACCATCGGTCAAACCAATTTGCGAATACTGTAAAGTTATTCGTCGTAATGGTCGTGTTATGGTAATTTGCCCAGCAAATCCAAAACACAAACAACGTCAAGGATAAGATAGAAAGGAGAAAACATGGCTCGTATTGCTGGAGTTGACATTCCAAATGACAAACGCGTAGTAATCTCATTGACTTATGTTTATGGTATCGGACTTGCAACATCTAAGAAAATTTTGGCTGCTGCTGGAATCTCAGAAGATGTTCGTGTACGTGATCTTACATCAGATCAAGAAGATGCTATCCGTCGTGAAGTGGATGCAATCAAAGTTGAAGGTGACCTTCGTCGTGAAGTAAACTTGAACATCAAACGTTTGATGGAAATCGGTTCATACCGTGGTATCCGTCACCGTCGTGGACTTCCTGTCCGTGGACAAAACACTAAAAACAACGCTCGCACTCGTAAAGGTAAAGCTGTTGCGATTGCTGGTAAGAAAAAATAATATAGGAGGTAAAAGTCTTGGCTAAACCAACACGTAAACGTCGTGTGAAAAAGAATATCGAATCTGGTATTGCTCATATTCACGCTACATTTAATAACACTATTGTTATGATTACTGATGTGCATGGTAATGCAATTGCTTGGTCATCAGCTGGTGCTCTTGGTTTCAAAGGTTCTCGTAAATCTACACCATTCGCTGCTCAAATGGCTTCTGAAGCTGCTGCTAAATCTGCACAAGAACACGGTCTTAAATCAGTTGAAGTTACTGTAAAAGGTCCAGGTTCTGGTCGTGAGTCAGCTATTCGTGCGCTTGCTGCCGCTGGTCTTGAAGTAACAGCAATTCGTGATGTGACTCCAGTGCCACACAATGGTGCTCGTCCTCCAAAACGTCGCCGTGTATAATCATCGCATTACACTGCTTTTCGTTTAAGAGGGAGTAACTAAATGATCGAGTTTGAAAAACCAAATATAACAAAAATTGATGAAAATAAAGATTATGGCAAGTTTGTAATCGAACCACTTGAACGTGGCTACGGTACAACTCTTGGTAACTCTCTTCGTCGTGTACTTCTAGCTTCTCTACCAGGAGCAGCTGTGACATCTATCAATATTGATGGTGTGTTACATGAGTTTGACACAGTTCCAGGTGTTCGTGAAGACGTGATGCAAATCATTCTGAACATTAAAGGAATTGCAGTGAAATCGTACGTTGAAGACGAAAAAATCATCGAACTGGATGTTGAAGGTCCTGCTGAGGTAACAGCTGGTGACATTTTGACAGATAGCGATATTGAAATTGTAAATCCAGATCATTATCTCTTTACAATCGGTGAAGGTTCTTCCCTAAAAGCGACTATGACTGTTAACAGTGGTCGTGGATATGTACCTGCTGATGAAAATAAAAAAGATAATGCACCAGTTGGAACACTTGCTGTAGATTCTATTTATACACCAGTTACAAAAGTCAACTATCAAGTGGAACCTGCTCGTGTAGGTAGCAATGATGGATTTGACAAATTAACCCTTGAAATCTTGACAAATGGAACAATTATTCCAGAAGATGCTTTAGGGCTTTCAGCACGTATTTTGACAGAACATCTTGATTTGTTTACAAATCTTACTGAGATTGCTAAGTCAACTGAAGTGATGAAAGAAGCTGATACTGAATCTGACGACCGTATTTTGGATCGTACGATTGAGGAACTGGACTTGTCTGTGCGTTCATACAACTGTTTGAAACGTGCCGGTATCAATACTGTGCATGATTTGACAGAAAAATCTGAAGCAGAGATGATGAAAGTACGAAATCTTGGACGCAAGAGTTTGGAAGAAGTGAAACTCAAACTCATTGATTTGGGTCTTGGATTAAAAGATAAATAAAGGAGGAATAAATGGCTTACCGTAAACTAGGACGCACTAGCTCACAACGTAAAGCAATGCTTCGCGATTTGACAACTGACCTTTTGATCAACGAATCAATCGTGACAACTGAAGCTCGTGCTAAAGAAATCCGTAAAACTGTTGAAAAAATGATTACTCTAGGTAAACGTGGTGATTTGCATGCACGTCGTCAAGCAGCTGCTTTCGTACGTAATGAAATCGCATCTGAAAACTATGATGAAGCAACTGATAAGTACACTTCTACTACAGCACTTCAAAAATTGTTCTCAGAAATTGCACCTCGTTATGCTGAACGTAACGGTGGATACACTCGTATCCTTAAAACTGAACCACGTCGTGGTGATGCAGCGCCAATGGCGATCATCGAATTAGTATAAAATCATCAATTTTGTTGAGTGTTATGATGATGGAGTCTTGTGCTCTTAGTCTAGCTCTGGTCTACCGCTAGGATTTCGGTCCTAGCGGGAACACTCATCATAAGTTGGGATAGTAGACGCTTGTTTACGAAATTGTTTTTTTCTTAAGAACAACTTCGTAAGCAGGCGTTTTTGAGTATTTTAGTTAGAATTATGCTATACTATTTGAAAAGAATCCTGTTTAATGTTCAGGTTTCCTATTAAAAGAAGAATTGGAGTTTGCTTATGAAAGCGATTATAACTGTTGTTGGTAAAGATAAATCTGGAATTGTTGCAGGTGTTTCTGGTAAAATAGCAGAATTGGGTTTGAATATTGATGATATCTCTCAAACTGTCTTGGATGAATATTTCACGATGATGGCTGTCGTCTCTAGTGATGAAAAGCAAGATTTTACACGTCTTCGTAATGAATTTGAAGCTTTTGGGCAAATTTTGAATGTGAAAATCAACATTCAGAGTGCAGCGATTTTCGAAGCTATGTATAATATCTAGGAGGTTATCATGGATATTAGACAAGTTACTGAAACCATCTCCATGATTGAGGAGCAAAACTTCGATATCAGAACTATTACCATGGGGATTTCCCTATTGGACTGTATCGATCCGGATATCAATCGTGCTGCGGAGAAAATTTATCAAAAGATTAGGACCAAGGCAGCTAATTTAGTGGCTGTTGGCGATGAAATTGCGGCTGAGTTGGGGATTCCAATCGTTAATAAGCGTGTATCGGTGACTCCTATTTCTCTGATTGGGGCGGCGACAGATGCGACAGACTATGTGGTTCTGGCAAAAGCACTTGATAAGGCTGCGAAAGAGATTGGTGTGGACTTTATTGGTGGTTTTTCAGCCTTGGTACAAAAGGGTTATCAAAAGGGAGATGAGATTCTTATCAATTCTATTCCTCGTGCTTTGGCTGAAACGGATAAGGTCTGCTCGTCAGTCAATATAGGCTCAACCAAGTCTGGTATCAATATGACGGCTGTCGCAGATATGGGACGAGTTATCAAGGAAACGGCAACTCTATCTGATATGGGGGCAGCTAAGTTGGTTGTATTCGCTAATGCTGTTGAGGACAATCCATTTATGGCGGGTGCCTTCCATGGTGTTGGGGAGGCAGATGTTATCATCAATGTCGGAGTTTCTGGTCCTGGTGTGGTGAAACGTGCCTTGGAAAAAGTTCGTGGACAGAGCTTTGATGTAGTAGCAGAAACAGTCAAGAAAACTGCCTTTAAAATCACTCGTATCGGTCAATTGGTTGGTCAAATGGCCAGTGAGAGACTGGGTGTGGAGTTTGGTATTGTGGACTTGAGTTTGGCGCCAACTCCTGCGGTTGGAGATTCTGTGGCACGGGTGCTTGAGGAAATGGGACTTGAGACAGTTGGAACACACGGGACGACGGCTGCCTTGGCTCTCTTGAATGACCAAGTTAAGAAGGGCGGAGTGATGGCCTGCAACCAAGTCGGTGGTTTGTCTGGTGCCTTTATCCCTGTTTCAGAGGATGAAGGAATGATTGCTGCAGTGCAAAATGGTTCTCTTAATTTAGAAAAACTAGAGGCCATGACGGCTATCTGTTCCGTTGGTTTGGATATGATTGCCATTCCGGAGGATACACCTGCTGAAACCATTGCGGCTATGATTGCAGATGAAGCTGCAATTGGTGTCATTAACATGAAAACAACAGCTGTTCGTATCATTCCAAAAGGAAAAGAAGGCGATATGATTGAATTTGGTGGCCTATTAGGTACTGCACCTGTTATGAAGGTCAATGGGGCTTCGTCTGTCGATTTCATCTCTCGTGGAGGACAAATCCCAGCACCAATTCATAGTTTTAAAAATTAAGAAAATAGGAGAAATTTTAAGTTCTATTTAAGGTTGGATGTGTATACTATAATCATTAAATAAAGACCTCCTAATATTATTTGAAACAGATAACACTGATTTAGTTTGAATTTGATTTTCATCTAATATCTTTATTTAATGAACTCCTAAACTTTTTCATAATAATCTCCTGCAAAAGTCGCCTGTATGGGTGGCTTTTGTTTTATCATCCATGTTATAATAGAAGCAAACGGAGGACGGAAAATGGTAAAAGTACGATTGTATTTGGTACGTCATGGCAAGACCATGTTTAACACGATTGGTCGCGCGCAAGGTTGGAGCGATACTCCCTTAACAGCTGAAGGTGAGCGAGGGATTCAAGAATTAGGAATCGGTTTGCGAGAATCTGGTCTACAGTTTGAGCGCGCTTATTCCAGTGATTCTGGTCGCACCATTCAGACCATGGGAATCATTCTTGAAGAACTTGGCTTGCAAGGGAAAATACCTTATCGCATGGACAAACGTATCAGAGAATGGTGTTTCGGTAGTTTTGATGGGGCTTATGATGGTGATCTTTTCATGGGCATTATTCCTCGTATCTTTAATGTGGACCACGTTCACCAATTGTCTTATGCTGAACTGGCTGAAGGTTTGGTAGAGGTTGATACAGCTGGTTGGGCTGAGGGCTGGGAAAAACTCAGTGGCCGAATCAAGGAAGGTTTTGAAGCGATTGCCAAAGAAATGGAAGAACAAGGTGGGGGCAATGCTCTTGTCGTTAGCCACGGAATGACCATTGGAACCATTGTTTATCTGATTAATGGCATGCATCCGCATGGTCTCGATAATGGTAGCGTGACGATCCTTGAATATGAGGACGGCCAGTTTAGCGTAGAAATTGTCGGCGACCGTAGTTACCGAGAACTAGGACGTGAGAAGATGGAAGAAGCCTCTATTTAATCAATGAGCTAGGAATTTGATAAGAATATCAAGATAAGAAAAAACAGCCGAGAATTCTTTCGGCTGTTTTTGATGGGGAAAACTAAAGTGTAATGCTATTGCTTTTAGAGATTTTCATAAACAAGAGCAAGGAACCTACTGTTAGAACAGTCAGGATAGTTGATAAGGCTGCGGCTACACCGTAATTCCCTCTGAGAACCTCTGTATAAATGGCTACAGTCATTGTTCTTGTTTTGACATTGTAGAGGAGGATAGAAGTAGAGAGTTCTGAAATCATTGTAACCCAAGATAGGATAGCTCCAGAAATAATACCAGATAGCATCATTGGAGTTGTAATCTTGGCAAAGGTATTGAGACGGCTACTTCCTAAGCTTTCAGCAGCTTCTTCAATACTTGGTGCTATTTGTTGCAAGCTAGCAACAGATGAGCGAATAGTATACGGTAATCTTCTGACAGATAGGGACATGATCAAGATGAAAGCAGTTCCTGTAATCATAAGAAATCCACTTCCAAATAGACCGGTATTGAAGGAAGAAATGAAGGCAATCCCTAGAACAGTTCCGGGTACAATATAAGGGACCATACTGAGGCTGTCAATTAAGTTTGTAAACAAATTCCGTTTTCTAACGGCTAGGTAGGAGATAAATGTTGCGAATAGGACAACTAGAACTAAGGCAATCAAAGGGATACGAATAGTATTGAAAATAGCAGATCCCATACGATTGAAAGCTACCTTGTAACTGTTTAGAGAATAACCTTTGACAAATACCATACCTGATGTTTTTAGGAAAGAAGTATAAATCAAGTAGACTTGAGGTAGAACAGAGAACAAGATAATTCCGTAGACTGTTGCATAAATGGCAGCCATTTTTCCTTTTGTAGTTTTTTTAGGCTCAATTGGATGGAGCGAATTCATGCTGAAACTGTAGCGGTTTGAGATGTATTTTTGGATAAGGAAGATTGCCAAGGCAATGATAATCGCCATAATTGCTAAAGCAGATGCAAAAGCAGAATTTCCTCCAACCTCGCTAATGAATTGGGTATAAATCAAGACCGGGAAAGTCCGATATCCTTCACCAATCAACATAGGCGTTCCAAAATCTGAGAATGCTCTCATAAACACAAGCAGGGCAGCAGCTAGTAAGGTTGGAACTAGGAGAGGTAAAACAACCGTTACGATACGCTTAAATCCGAAGGACCCCATGCTTTCAGCAGCTTCAAGTAGAGAATTGTCAATACTTTTCATTGTCCCAGCAACGTATAGAAATACCAGTGGGAATAGTTGCAGTGTAAAGACAAGTACAATTCCTTTGAATCCATAAATATCAATAGCTGGAAGATGAAGAGTATTTGTCAGAAATTTAGTGATGACCCCATTTCGTCCCAGCAAGAGAATCCAGGAGTAGGCTCCCACGAAAGGAGCTGACATGGAAGCAATGATAATCAATATTTGTAGAAATTTCTTTCCCTTGAAGTCATACATGGAAAAAAGATAAGCTAATAGGGTTCCTACAACTAAGGAAGTGACAGTAGCGGTAATGGAGACCTTGAAACTGTTGACAAGTGTCTCAGAGTAGTAAGCTTTACTAAAGAAAGTGACAAAATTAGCTAGTGAGAATTGTCCTTCATGTATGAGTGCTTGCTTGAGCACGGTAACGATAGGATAAACGAGAAAGACAAGATAGGTAAGAAAGATGAAGAAAGAGGAGGCTGTCCAAATATTTAGTTTTTTACGTTCCATGGTTGACTCCTTTTATCAGGTTTTGGGAACCATCTGCAGAAAAGACGTTTAATTTTTGAGTATTGATTCGTAGACGAATACGATCGCCTTTTTGTAGATCTTCTTCAAAAGTTGATTCTTCGCTAACCTGAATTTTTGAGGCAAAGCCTGTTTCAATGAAATACTCCGTATTTAGTCCAAGATAGACGCTATCGCTAATAGTTCCTTCAATATCTCCAGATTCATCTTTGATAAACTCTTCAGGACGAATGCTTACATGAATAGCTTGTTCCTCAGCCTGATCAAGGGCTGGCATTCGAAGGGCATAGCCATCTGAAAAGACGATATAAGCGCCGTCGCTCCGTTTTTCGAGATTGGCAGGGATGATATTTGTGCGTCCGATAAAGGTAGCCACAAACTCATTGGCTGGTTTATGATAGAGTTCTTTTGGTCGGCCGATTTGTTGGATCACCCCATCTTTCATAACAGCAATTTGGTCTGAAATAGCCATTGCTTCTTCTTGGTCGTGGGTCACATAGACGGTTGTAATTCCCACTTCGTGTTGGATTTCTCGAATGGCTTGACGCATATCCAAGCGAAGTTTGGCATCTAGGTTACTAAGTGGCTCGTCCATGAGGAGAACACTTGGATTAACCGCTAAGGCGCGTGCCAAGGCGACACGTTGTTGTTGTCCACCACTGAGTTTATCAGGTTTTCGATCCGCATATTGAGCAATTTGCATGAGTTCGAGATATTTATTGGTTTGTTGAATCAATTCTTCTTTTGGAACCTTCTTTTGCTTAAGACCAAAAGCAACATTATCTCGGACAGTCAAATGTGGGAAAATAGCGTAGTTTTGGAAAACCATCCCGATATTGCGTTTGCTGGGTTCCATATTATTGATTTTTGTATCATCGAAGTAAAATTCTCCGCCTTCGATACTGTTGAAACCTGCAATCATACGAAGAAGAGTCGTTTTCCCACACCCTGAAGGACCAAGGATGGTAAAGAGACTTCCTTTGGGAACTGTAATATTTAAATTATCAATAACAGGAACATCGTGGTAGATTTTTTTGGCGTTAATAATTTTGATCTCACTCATAGTGAACCTCTTTTACTGTTTAGATTGGATATCTGTAAAAATATCATTGTACTTTTTAAGAATGGCGGATTTGTTTTTAATGACATAATCGGAATCTTCAGTGGCAATATTGATTTCTGTCATAGCCTTCATATTTTTATTAGTTTTAGCATTTTTACGAATGGGTCTGATTGTTGTTTCAGTTCCTAGCTTATCTTGAATTTCTTGAGAAAGGAGGAAGTCGATAAACTTTTTAGCATTTTCCATATGTTTGGCGTTTTTGATGATAGCCGCGTTACCAGGTAAAAAGACGGTTCCTTCTTTTGGATAAATGACTTTTACATCAACTCCGTCATTTAAGAGTTTTAAGGCAGGATCTTCATAGGTGAGCCCTACAGCCATTTCTCCATCGGCGACAGCTTTGTAAACATTTGAAGAGCTAGATGCAATCTTTCCATCTACTAGGGTAAATAGATTTTTCACATAGTTCCAAGCCTGTTCATTTTCGTATCCACCTTGATCGACAAGCATGTTTGTTAATTGAGCAAAGGCGCTAGAAGCATTACTTGGATCAGCAGTAGCAATTTTACCTTTTAATTTAGGATTGAGTAGATCATTGTAGCCTTCAATTTTAATATCTTTTGTAAGAGCTGAATTGGCAATGATGACACTGACATCCAGTGTATAAGGCGTGTAGAATCCGGTTTTATTTTGATATTCAGGGATTATCTGGTCGTTCTCTTGAGAAATATAAGGTTCAAAAAGATTTTCGTTAGAAGAGAAGAGGGCGTAGGAGCCTCCGAAAATGACATCGGCTACAGGCGATTCTTTTTCAGCCTCAGCTTTTTTGAACAATTCACCAGTGCTGGCTTGTACTAAGTCAACCTTAATACCATATTTTTCTTCGAAGGCTGGGATTGTTTCTTCGATAAGGTCTTCAGGGTTAGGCGAGTATACAACCAAAGTGTTATCTGAATCTTTCTCAGAGCTAGTTTCCGCTTCTATAGATGAAGAACATCCTGATAAAGTAAGAAATATCCACCCACAAGATAGAAAGAATAGTAGTTTTTTCATAAGAATTCTCCTTTTTACGAACGTTTTCGCTCTACAATTTTTATAACGTTTATAATTTGTAGAGTCCTATAGAATATAATAAAAACCTTAAAGAAAACTAAAACGGGGAATATGAGTCAAAGGCGTTAGGGGGAAAAATATGAAAGAGACAAACAGTTAATAGAAGTTAGCTCCAAGTGTGAGCTAATTTTTTATTCTGCTAAGTAAGTTGGATTTGCGACTCGGTCTTTCTTGCTATACAAGCCCAAAAGAACATTTCTCATCTTTCAAATTCCCTCAAAAATGGTATAATAGTAACATCACAAAATTGGAGAGAGACCATGAGTTTTTACAATCATAAAGAAATTGAGCCTAAGTGGCAGGGCTACTGGGCAGAACATCATACATTTAAGACAGGAACAGATGCATCAAAACCAAAGTTTTATGCTCTTGATATGTTCCCTTATCCATCTGGAGCGGGTCTACACGTAGGACACCCAGAAGGTTATACTGCAACCGATATCCTTAGCCGTTACAAACGTGCGCAAGGCTACAATGTCCTTCATCCAATGGGTTGGGATGCTTTTGGTTTGCCTGCAGAGCAATACGCTATGGATACAGGTAATGACCCAGCAGAATTTACAGCTGAGAACATTGCCAACTTCAAACGCCAAATCAATGCGCTTGGATTTTCTTATGACTGGGACCGTGAAGTTAACACAACAGATCCAAACTACTACAAGTGGACTCAGTGGATTTTCACTAAGCTTTACGAAAAGGGCTTGGCCTATGAAGCGGAAGTGCCAGTAAACTGGGTTGAAGAATTGGGAACTGCCATCGCCAACGAAGAGGTTCTTCCTGATGGAACTTCTGAGCGTGGTGGCTATCCTGTTGTCCGCAAACCAATGCGTCAATGGATGCTTAAAATTACAGCCTATGCAGAACGCTTGCTTAATGACTTGGATGAGTTGGATTGGCCAGAGTCTATCAAGGACATGCAACGCAACTGGATTGGTAAATCAACTGGTGCCAATGTAACCTTTAAAGTTAAGGGAACAGAAAAGGAATTCACCGTCTTTACGACTCGTCCTGATACCCTTTTCGGTGCAACTTTCACTGTCTTGGCTCCTGAGCATGATTTGGTTGATGCGATTACAAGTCCAGAGCAAGCAGAGGCTGTAGCAGACTATAAACACCAAGCTAGTCTGAAATCAGACTTGGCTCGTACAGACCTTGCCAAGGAAAAAACAGGGGTTTGGACTGGTGCTTATGCCATCAACCCTGTAAACGGCAAGGAAATTCCAATCTGGATTGCAGACTATGTTCTTGCTAGTTATGGAACAGGTGCGGTAATGGCTGTACCTGCTCATGACCAACGTGACTGGGAATTTGCCAAACAATTTGAGCTTCCAATCGTCGAAGTACTTGAAGGTGGAAACGTAGAAGAAGCTGCCTACACAGAAGATGGACTTCATGTCAATTCAGACTTCCTAGATGGATTGAACAAAGAAGACGCTATTGATAAGATTGTGGCTTGGTTGGAAGAAAAAGGTTGTGGACAAGAGAAGGTGACCTACCGTCTCCGCGACTGGCTCTTTAGCCGTCAACGTTACTGGGGTGAGCCGATCCCAATCATTCATTGGGAAGATGGAACTTCAACAGCTGTTCCTGAAAGTGAATTGCCACTTGTCTTGCCAGTAACCAAGGATATCCGCCCTTCAGGTACTGGGGAGAGTCCGCTAGCTAACTTGACTGACTGGTTGGAAGTGACTCGTGAAGATGGCGTCAAGGGTCGTCGTGAAACAAACACTATGCCACAGTGGGCTGGTTCAAGCTGGTACTACCTTCGCTATATTGATCCACACAATACTGAGAAATTGGCTGATGAGGACCTTCTCAAACAATGGTTACCAGTAGATATCTACGTGGGTGGAGCAGAACACGCCGTTCTTCATTTGCTTTACGCTCGTTTCTGGCACAAATTCCTCTATGACCTCGGTGTTGTTCCAACTAAGGAACCATTCCAAAAACTCTTTAACCAAGGGATGATTTTGGGAACAAGCTACCGTGACCATCGTGGCGCGCTTGTAGCGACTGATAAGGTTGAAAAACGCGACGGTTCCTTCTTCCATGTGGAAACAGGAGAGGAGTTGGAGCAAGCACCAGCCAAGATGTCTAAATCTCTTAAGAACGTTGTCAACCCAGACGACGTAGTGGAACAATACGGTGCCGATACCCTTCGCGTCTATGAAATGTTTATGGGGCCACTCGATGCTTCTATCGCTTGGTCAGAAGAAGGTCTGGAAGGAAGTCGTAAATTCCTTGACCGTGTTTACCGTTTGATTACAAGTAAGGAAATTGTTGTGGAAAACGATGGTGCTCTTGACAAGGTTTACAATGAAACCGTTAAAGCTGTCACAGAGCAAATTGAGTCTATGAAATTCAATACAGCCATTGCCCAACTCATGGTCTTTGTCAACGCGGCGAACAAGGAAGACAAACTCTATGTGGACTACGCCAAAGGCTTTATACAATTGATTGCACCATTTGCACCTCACTTGGCAGAAGAACTCTGGCAAACAGTAGCAGCAACAGGAGAATCTATCTCTTATGTAGCTTGGCCAACTTGGGACGAAAGCAAATTAGTTGAAGACGAAATCGAAATCGTCGTCCAAATTAAAGGAAAAGTCCGCGCTAAACTCATGGTATCTAAAGACTTGTCACGAGAAGAATTACAAGAAATTGCTCTGGCTGATGAAAAAGTCAAAGCAGAGATTGACGGTAAGGAAATCGTGAAAGTGATTAGTGTACCGAATAAATTAGTTAATATCGTTGTGAAATAAGATAGGAATCCTTCAGAGTAGAATCTGGAGGATTTTTTGAATCTTCTTATGAAAGTATGATATACTATGGGCAACTATAAAGTTTGGAAAGCAAAACAAGGGGAAAGTTATGCCAGTAAATGAATATGGTCAAATGATTGGTGAGTCAATGGAAGGTTATACACCAGGTGAATTGCCTTCTATTGATTTCTTAGAAGGGCGATATGCTCGAATAGAAGCTCTTTCAGTGGAAAAGCATACGGAGGATTTATTAGCTGTTTATGGTCCGGATACTCCTCGGGAGATGTGGACCTACCTTTTTCAGGAACCAGTGGCAGACATGGGGGAGTTGATTAGCCTTTTAAATCAGATGTTGGCTCGTAAGGACCGTTTTTACTATGCAATCATAGACAAAGCAACTGGTAAGGCTTTGGGAACTTTTTCTCTCATGCGTATTGACCAGAATAACAGAGTAATAGAAGTGGGAGCTGTCACTTTTTCTCCAGAGATCAAGGGGACTCGGATTGGAACCGAAGCCCAATATCTCTTGGCTTGCTATGTCTTTGAGGAGCTTAACTATCGCCGTTATGAGTGGAAATGCGATGCTTTTAACCTGCCATCCAGACGAGCTGCGGAGCGTTTGGGCTTTATTTATGAAGGAACCTTCCGTCAGGCAGTCATTTATAAGGGGCGGACGAGGGATACGGATTGGCTCTCTATGATTGATGAGGACTGGCCTCAAGTTAAAGCTCGTTTGGAGGCATGGCTGTCTCCTGAAAATTTTGATAACAATGGACGACAGTACAAGAGCTTGAGAGAGCTTTAAGAGGTGTTGAGATGATTACTATTAAAAAGCAAGAAATCGTCAAACTAGAGGACGTTTTGCATCTCTATCAGGCTGTCGGTTGGACAAATTATACAAATCAACCTCAGATGCTGGAGCAGGCCTTATCTCATTCATTAGAGATTTATGTGGCACTTGATGGCGATGCTGTGGTGGGTTTGATTCGTTTGGTTGGAGATGGATTCTCATCAGTATTGGTTCAGGATTTAATTGTTTTACCAATCTATCAGCGCCAAGGGATTGGTAGTGCCTTGATGAAACAGGCTTTAGAGGCTTATAAAGATGCCTATCAAGTCCAGCTGGTAACAGACCAGACAGAAAGAACCTTGGGATTCTATCGTTCTATGGGCTTTGAAATCTTATCCACCTATAATTGTATAGGAATGACTTGGATGAATCGAGAAAAATAATAAAACTTGTTTTTCTTAAGCAAAATTTAAGACTGGTCTAGTATTATATAATCATTAAATAAAGACCTCCTAACTTTATTTAATGAAATCCTAAAACTTTTTTCATCATAATCTCCTAATGAAGTCACCCAATCAGGTGGCTTTTTTCGTGGATAGGTGATGGTGATAGAATTTTATTGCAAAATAGTAAAATTTGAGAAAAGTTAAGCTAGTTTTAAGCTTCGTCTTGTATCATATAGTTATTAAATAAAGACCTCCTAACTTTATTTAATAAAATCCTAAACTTTTCTTTTTCATAATAATCTCCCTTAACTCCACCCAATCAGGTGGAGTTTTTTGGCTCTATTTCAGGATTTTGGGGACTATTCTAAAAATCATTTTCCGATATTTTTCGGATTTTGGTCGGGGAATTGGCGGGGACTTTTTTTAGCGAATATGACTAATAAATAGGTCTGTTGTCGCTTCAGCTACTTCAACCTTACTTTGAATTTAAGTGACTGTTAATTGAAGGACTAGAACTACTGTAATAATGCTCTTGGTTTTCAAGGAGTGAGTCATCATATTGTTGTACAGCGGTTAAAGCTTGAAAAGCCACGAATATAAACCTTTGAAAAATTTTGTGAACTATGGGATAATAAAAAGGAATTGAGTACTAGTTCTATATCATAGGCTAGAAAAGGCCCCAAGCTCACGACCAAATAAGCTAGGGGTCTTTTTTGACACTATTTATCCTTGTTTAGCCATTTATCGACTAAGCGAAGAACGACACCGACCACAATTGGTCCGATGATAGTTTTGAGTATGGGCTATCTCACCTCCTTTCGTAGGCGGTGTAGCAGTGCCGTAGAATGTTATACCACATAGGTGCTAAACTCTGGAGTCACCCAATCAGGTGGCTTTTTTGTTTGTGGCTTGGTTTTTTGATATAATAGAGCCATGAGTAGAATTTTAGATAATGAGATAATGGGGGACGAGGAGTTAGTAGAACGCACGCTCCGTCCTCAGTATTTACGTGAATATATTGGGCAGGATAAGGTCAAGGACCAGCTTCAAATCTTTATAGAAGCTGCCAAAATGCGGGATGAAGCGCTGGATCATGTGCTTTTATTTGGCCCTCCAGGCTTGGGAAAAACGACCATGGCTTTTGTTATTGCCAACGAACTAGGTGTCAATCTCAAGCAGACTTCGGGTCCAGTCATTGAAAAAGCCGGTGATTTGGTAGCGATTTTGAATGACTTAGAGCCTGGGGATGTTCTCTTTATTGATGAGATTCATCGTTTGCCAATGTCAGTGGAAGAGGTGCTTTATAGTGCCATGGAGGACTTCTACATTGATATCATGATTGGGGCTGGTGAAGGCAGTCGCAGTGTTCATTTGGAATTGCCACCTTTTACCTTGATTGGTGCGACGACTCGGGCAGGTATGCTCTCAAATCCGCTACGGGCACGTTTTGGGATTACGGGGCATATGGAGTATTATGCTCATGCTGACTTGACAGAAATTGTTGAGCGGACGGCAGATATTTTTGAGATGGAAATCACTCATGAGGCAGCGTCTGAGTTAGCACTACGTAGCCGTGGGACCCCTCGTATTGCCAATCGTCTCCTCAAGCGCGTGCGCGATTTTGCCCAGATTATGGGGAATGGGGTTATCGATGATCTTATTACCGATAAGGCTTTAACCATGCTGGATGTTGACCATGAAGGTTTGGACTATGTGGACCAAAAAATCCTTCGGACCATGATTGAAATGTACGGTGGTGGCCCTGTCGGATTAGGAACTCTTTCTGTTAACATAGCAGAAGAGCGTGAGACAGTTGAAGATATGTATGAGCCCTACTTGATTCAAAAGGGTTTTATCATGCGGACACGGTCTGGACGGGTGGCGACTGCTAAGGCATATGAGCACTTAGGTTATGAATATAGTGAAAAATGAGCAAGAAATTCTAGAGGCTTTTAGAGAAAATCCGGATATGATGGCTATTCTGACGATCATCCAAAACCTTGGCCTGAAAGACTCATGGTTGGCAGCAGGTTCTGTCAGAAATTTCATCTGGAATCTCTTGTCAGACAAATCCCCTTTTGACTGTGAAACAGATGTAGATGTAATTTTCTTTGATCCAGATATTTCTTACGAGGAAACCTTGTCCCTAGAGAAAAAGCTGAGAGAGGACTTTCCTCAGTACCAGTGGGAATTGAAAAATCAGGTCTATATGCACCAGCACAGCCCTCATACTGCTCCCTATAGCAGCTCTTGTGATGCTATGAGTAAGTATCCAGAACGATGTACGGCTGTTGGACTGCGCTTGAATGAAGAATCCGATTTTGAACTCTATGCACCTTATGGTTTGGAGGATATTTTAAATTTTCAAGTTCGTCCAACTCCTCATTTTTTAGAGAATGAAGACCGAATGGAACTTTATCGAACACGTCTATCCAAGAAAAATTGGCAGGAGAAATGGAAAAATTTGATTTTTAAAAATACTTAAGGAAACTTTAAGCTAGGGAGTGTATACTAAGTCCATAAGTTAAGAAGACCTTAACTTAAACTCCTAAAACTTTTTCATAATAATCTCCCTATAAAAAATAGAGTCGCCCAATCAGGCGACTTATTTTTTTGAAAAATGGGCTTTGTGCCTGAGAATAATACTCAATGAAAATCAAAGAGCAAACTAGGAAGCTAGCCGCGGGCTGCTCAAAACGCTGTTTTGAGGTTGCAGATAGAGCTGACGTGGTTTGAATTTGATTTTCGAAGAGTATAAATAGCTTAGTGATAGAAGAAAATAGGGAAATATGGTATAATGAAACGATAGATTTTTGAATAGGAATAAGATCATGTTTGGATTTTTTAAGAAAGATAAGGCTGTGGAAGTAGAGGTTCCGACACAGGTTCCTGCTCATATCGGCATCATCATGGATGGGAATGGTCGTTGGGCTAAGAAACGTATGCAACCGCGAGTCTTCGGACATAAGGCGGGCATGGAAGCATTGCAAACTGTGACCAAGGCAGCCAACAAACTAGGCGTTAAGGTTATTACGGTCTATGCTTTTTCTACAGAAAACTGGACCCGTCCAGATCAGGAAGTCAAGTTTATCATGAACTTGCCAGTAGAGTTTTATGATAATTATGTCCCGGAATTGCATGCGAATAATGTTAAGATTCAAATGATTGGGGAAACGGACCGCCTGCCTAAGCAAACCTTTGAAGCTCTGACCAAGGCTGAGGAATTAACTAAGAACAACACAGGATTAATTCTTAATTTTGCCCTCAACTATGGTGGACGTGCTGAGATTACACAGGCTATTAAGTTGATTTCCCAGGATGTGTTAGATGCCAAAATCAACCCAGGTGACATCACAGAGGAATTGATTGGTAACTATCTCTTCACCCAGCATTTGCCTAAGGAGTTACGAGACCCAGACTTGATTATCCGTACCAGTGGAGAATTGCGTTTGAGCAATTTCCTTCCATGGCAGGGAGCCTATAGTGAGCTCTATTTTACGGACACCTTGTGGCCTGATTTTGACGAGATGGCCTTGCAGGAAGCCATTCTTGCCTACAATCGTCGTCATCGCCGATTTGGAGGAGTTTAGGAGGAAATATGACACAGGATTTACAGAAAAGAACCTTGTTTGCAGGGATTGCCCTGGCTATTTTCCTACCAATTTTAATGATTGGGGGACTCTTGCTGCAGATAGCAATTGGAATCATAGCCATGCTAGCCATGCATGAACTTTTGAAGATGAGAGGTCTAGAGACCATGACGATGGAGGGTCTCTTAACCCTCTTTGCAACCTTTGCCTTGACCATTCCCTTGGAGAATTACCTGACTTTTTTGCCAGTTGATGGGAATGTGGTTGCCTACAGTGTTTTGATTTCAATTATGTTAGGAACGACTGTTTTTAGCAAGTCTTATACGATTGAGGATGCTGTTTTCCCGCTTGCTATGAGTTTCTACGTGGGCTTTGGTTTTAATGCTTTACTAGATGCTCGCGTTGCAGGTTTAGATAAGGCTCTATTGGCCTTGTGCATCGTCTGGGCGACAGACAGTGGTGCCTATCTTGTTGGGATGAACTATGGTAAACGAAAATTAGCTCCGACAGTTTCTCCAAATAAAACCTTTGAGGGTGCCTTGGGTGGTATTTTAGGTGCTATTTTAGTAACTATCATCTTTATGATGTTTGACAGTACAGTTGCTCTTCCGTATGGAATTTACAAGATGTCAGTCTTTGCTATTTTCTTTAGCATTGCTGGACAATTTGGTGATTTACTAGAAAGTTCGATCAAGCGTCACTTTGGTGTCAAGGATTCTGGGAAATTTATTCCTGGACATGGTGGTGTTTTGGATCGTTTCGATAGTATGTTGCTTGTATTTCCAATTATGCACTTGTTTGGACTCTTTTAATCAAAAGACGGAGGAAATACTATGCTCGGAATTTTAACCTTTATTCTGGTTTTTGGGATTATTGTAGTGGTGCACGAGTTCGGACATTTCTACTTTGCCAAGAAATCAGGGATTCTAGTGCGTGAATTTGCCATTGGTATGGGTCCCAAAATCTTTGCTCACATTGGCAAGGATGGAACGGCCTATACCATTCGAATCTTGCCTCTGGGTGGCTATGTTCGCATGGCCGGTTGGGGTGATGATACAACTGAAATCAAGACAGGAACTCCTGTCAGTTTGACTCTTGCTGATGATGGTAAGGTTAAGCGCATCAATCTTTCAGGTAAAAAATTGGATCAAACAGCTCTTCCTATGCAGGTGACCCAGTTTGATTTTGAAGACAAGCTCTTTATCAAGGGCTTGGTTCTGGAAGAAGAAAAAACATTTGCAGTGGATCACGATGCAACGGTTGTGGAAGCAGATGGTACTGAGGTTCGGATTGCACCTTTAGATGTTCAATATCAAAATGCGACTATCTGGGGGAAACTCATTACTAATTTTGCAGGTCCTATGAACAACTTTATCTTAGGTGTCGTTGTTTTCTGGATTTTAATCTTCATGCAGGGTGGAGTCAGAGATGTCGATACCAACCAGTTCCATATCTTGCCCCAAGGGGCCTTGGCTAAGGTAGGAGTACCAGAAACGGCACAGATTACCAAGATTGGTTCACATGAGGTTAGCAACTGGGAAAGTTTGATTCAGGCTGTGGAATCAGAAACCAAAGATAAGACGGCCCCGACCTTGGATGTAACTATTTTTGAAAATGGTAGTGACAAACAAGTCACTGTTACTCCGGAAGAAAGTCAAGGTCGTTACCTTCTAGGTGTTCAACCGGGGATTAAATCAGATTTTGTATCTATGTTTGTAGGTGGTTTTACAACTGCTGCTGACTCGGCCCTACGAATTCTATCAGATCTGAAAAATCTGATTTTCCAACCGGATTTGAACAAGCTAGGTGGACCTGTTGCCATCTTTAAGGCAAGTAGTGATGCTGCTAAAAATGGAATTGAGAATGTCTTGAACTTCTTGGCAGTGATTTCCATCAATATTGGGATTTTTAATCTTATTCCGATTCCAGCATTGGATGGTGGTAAGATTGTGCTCAATATCCTGGAAGCCATTCGCCGTAAACCATTAAAACAAGAAATTGAAACCTATGTCACCTTGGCCGGAGTGGTCATCATGGTTGTCTTGATGATTGCTGTGACTTGGAATGACATCATGCGACTCTTTTTTAGATAATCGAGGAATATTATGAAACAAAGTAAAATGCTTATCCCAACGCTTCGCGAAATGCCAAGTGATGCTCAAGTTATCAGCCATGCTCTTATGTTGCGCGCTGGTTATGTTCGTCAAGTATCTGCAGGTGTTTATTCTTACTTACCACTTGCCAACCGTGTGATTGAAAAAGCTAAAAACATCATGCGCCAAGAATTCGACAAGATTGGTGCCGTTGAGATGTTGGCTCCAGCCCTTCTCAGTGCAGAGTTGTGGCGCGAATCAGGTCGTTACGAAACTTATGGTGAAGACCTTTATAAACTAAAAAACCGCGAAAAATCAGACTTTATCCTAGGTCCAACTCACGAAGAAACCTTTACAACTATTGTTCGTGATTCTGTTAAGTCTTACAAGCAATTACCACTTAATCTCTATCAAATTCAACCTAAGTATCGTGATGAGAAACGCCCACGTAATGGACTTCTCCGTACGCGTGAGTTTATTATGAAAGACGGTTATAGCTTCCACTCTAATTATGATAGCTTAGATGTAACTTATGATGAATACAAGGCTGCCTATGAGCGTATTTTCACTCGTAGTGGTTTAGACTTCAAGGCTATCATCGGTGACGGTGGAGCCATGGGTGGTAAGGACAGCCAAGAATTTATGGCCATTACACCTGCTCGTACAGACCTTGACCGCTGGGTTGTCTTGGACAAGTCAGTTGCCTCATTTGATGAAATTCCTACAGAAGTGCAAGAAGAAATCAAGGCAGAATTGCTCAAATGGATGGTTTCTGGTGAAGATACCATTGCTTACTCAAGTGAGTCTAGCTATGCGGCTAACTTAGAAATGGCAACAAACGAGTACAAACCAAGCAACCGTGTTGTCGCTGAAGAAGAAGTAACTCGTGTTGCAACGCCAGATGTTAAATCAATCGATGAAGTTGCAGCCTTCCTCAATGTTCCAGAAGAACAAACAATTAAAACCCTCTTCTACATGGCAGATGGTGAGCTTGTTGCAGCCCTTCTAGTTGGAAATGACCAACTTAATGAAGTTAAGTTGAAAAACCATTTGGGAGCAGATTTCTTTGACGTTGCTAGCGAAGAAAAAGTGGCGAATCTTGTTCAAGCAGGGTTCGGTTCACTTGGACCAGTTGGTTTGCCAGAGAATATTAAAATTATTGCAGATCGTAAGGTGCAAGATGTTCGCAATGCAGTTGTCGGTGCTAACGAAGATGGCTACCACTTGACTGGTGTGAACCCAGGTCGTGACTTTATTGCAGAATATGTGGATATCCGTGAAGTTCGTGAGGGTGAAATTTCTCCAGACGGACAAGGTGTCCTTAACTTTGCGCGTGGTATCGAAATTGGTCACATCTTTAAACTCGGTACTCGCTACTCAGCAAGCATGGGAGCAGATGTCTTGGATGAAAATGGCCGTGCTGTACCGATCATCATGGGTTCATATGGTATCGGTGTCAGCCGTCTCCTTTCAGCAGTGATGGAGCAACACGCTCGCCTCTTTGTTAATAAAACGCCAAAAGGTGAATACCGTTATGCTTGGGGAATCAACTTCCCTAAAGAGTTGGCACCATTTGACGTGCACTTGATTACTGTCAATGTCAAAGATGAAGAAGCGCAAGCCTTGACAGAAAAGCTTGAAGCAAGCTTGATGGGAGCTGGTTACGAAGTCTTGACAGACGACCGTAATGAACGTGTCGGAGTCAAATTCAGCGATAGCGATTTGATTGGGTTGCCAATCCGTATCACTGTTGGGAAGAAAGCAGCCGATGGCATCGTAGAAGTGAAGATTAAAGCGACTGGTGATACTATCGAAGTTCATGCAGATAACTTACTTGAAACGCTTGAAATTCTCAGCAAGAAATAAAAACTATAATCAGAAGAAAAACAAGGAAAAAATGTAACTAGTTTTTACCTTGTTTTTTCTGTATAATGAGAAAAATGAGTAGATAAAGAGGTAAATGTATGCTAAGATTTCCAAAGGATTTTGTCTGGGGATCCTCTACTTCTGGACCACAAACAGAAGGACGTGTAGCTGGTGACGGTAAGGGAGATAATCTCTGGGATTATTGGTACCAAGTGGAGCCAAATCGTTACTATAATGGGATTGGTCCAGATAAAACATCAACCTTTTATGAAAACTGGGAAAAGGATATTGAGCTACTAGTAGAAACTGGTCATACGGCCTTTCGGACTTCTATTCAGTGGTCACGGATTTTTCCACAAGGGCGTGGAAAAGTCAATGCTCAAGGTGTGGATTTCTATCGTAAGGTTTTTGAGGCTATTAAGGCCAAAGGGATTCGTCTTTTAGTCAATCTCTATCATTTTGATCTGCCTTTTGCTCTTCAAGAAGCGGGTGATGGTTGGGAAAATAAGGCGACTGTCTCAGCCTATGAAGACTATGCTCGTTTTTGTTTTGAGACTTATGGAGATTTAGTGGATCAATGGATTACCTTTAACGAGCCCATCGTTCCAGTAGAATTTGGTTATTTTTACGATGCCCATTATCCACATAAGGTGGATGCAGAGGCAGCCATTAAAGTAGCTTATCATACACAATTGGCCAGCAGTCGGGCGGTTAAGGCTTGTCATGAACTTTTGCCAGATTCCAAGATTGGGATTGTCTTAAACTTGACACCGGCTTATCCACGCAGTCAGCATCCTACTGATGTCAAGGCTGCTCGTATTGCGGACCTTTTTCAGGCCCAATCTTTCTTAGATCCATCTGTTTTGGGGACTTATCCACAGGAGTTGGTAGAAATCTTGCATGAACACGGTCTCTTGCCTGATGCTACAGAGGAGGAGTTGGATCTCATTCGTGAAAATACGGTGGACTTCCTTGGTGTCAACTACTATCAACCTTTGCGTGTTATGGCGCCTCGATTTGCTAAGCATCCAGAGAGTCCTCTTTTGCCAGAACATTTTTATGAGCCTTATGTGATGCCTGGACGTAAAATTAATCCTCACCGTGGTTGGGAGATTTATGAGCAAGGGATTTATGACATAGCCCAAAATATCAAGAAAAATTATGGCAATATTGAGTGGATGTTGACAGAGAATGGTATGGGTGTTGAAGGGGAAGAAAAATTCCGTCAAGATGGGATGATTCAAGATGATTACCGTATTGACTTTGTAAAAGGTCATCTTCGTGAACTTCACCGTGCTATTGAAGATGGAGCCAACTGTAAAGGATACTTAATCTGGACCTTTATTGATTGCTGGTCATGGCTCAACAGCTATAAAAATCGCTATGGTTTAGTCGAATTAGACTTGGAAACGCAAGAACGTCGTCTGAAGAAATCAGGGAATTGGTTCAAGGAATTAAGCGATAATAATGGATTTTAAAAAGGACTCTGACTGATTATCCTAATTGGTCAGAGTTTTTTGCTTACAGGAGCTTAATTTGAACTATACCAATTTTTACTCTTGACAAGTGAAAGAAACAAGTATATACTGTTCTTGCTGATTCTATAAAAGGGGAATTAGACTATACCAATTTTAAGGAGAAAGCACAGCTTGCCTGTGTCGTATATACTATGTGTGGAATTGTTGGTGTTGTTGGAAACACAAATGCAACTGATATTTTGATTCAAGGGCTTGAAAAGCTCGAATACCGTGGTTATGATTCTGCGGGGATTTTTGTCCTAGGTGGTGCTGAAAACCACCTAGTCAAGGCTGTTGGTCGTATTGCAGAATTGTCTGCCAAGACAGCTGGTGTTGAGGGAACAACTGGGATCGGACATACTCGTTGGGCAACTCACGGGAAACCAACTGAGGACAATGCTCACCCACATCGCTCTGAGACTGAACGTTTTGTTTTGGTGCACAATGGGGTGATTGAGAACTACCTTGAAATCAAGGAAGAATACCTTTCAGGTCACCACTTCAAAGGGCAAACAGATACGGAAATCGCCGTTCACTTGATTGGAAAATTTGCAGAAGAAGATGGCTTGTCAGTTCTTGAAGCCTTCAAAAAAGCTCTTCACATCATCCGTGGTTCTTATGCCTTTGCCTTGGTTGACTCACAAGATCCTGAAGTCATCTACGTGGCTAAAAATAAATCACCACTTTTGATTGGTCTTGGGGAAGGCTACAATATGGTTTGTTCAGACGCCATGGCTATGATTCGTGAAACCAACCAATACATGGAAATTCATGACCAAGAGTTGGTAATCGTCAAGGCTGATAGTGTGGAAGTTCAAGACTATGATGGAAATCGTCGTGAGCGTGCTAGCTACACTGCTGAGCTAGACTTGTCAGATATCGGTAAAGGAACTTACCCTTACTACATGCTTAAGGAAATTGACGAGCAACCAACTGTTATGCGTAAACTAATCCAAGCCTACACAGATGAGGCTGGTCAAGTAGTAGTAGACCCAGCTATCATCCAGGCTGTTCAAGACGCAGACCGTATCTACATCCTTGCAGCTGGGACATCTTACCACGCAGGATTTGCTTCTAAGAAAATGTTGGAAGAATTGACAGATACACCAGTTGAACTTGGAATTTCATCTGAGTGGGGTTACGGTATGCCACTTCTCAGCAAGAAACCACTCTTCATCTTTATCAGTCAGTCTGGTGAAACGGCGGATAGCCGTCAGGTTTTGGTCAAGGCTAATGAAATGGGAATCCCAAGCTTGACAGTGACAAACGTACCAGGTTCAACTCTTTCACGTGAAGCCAATCATACCATGCTCCTTCATGCAGGTCCTGAAATTGCCGTAGCATCAACAAAGGCTTATACAGCACAAATTGCAGCCCTTGCTTTTCTTGCAAAAGCAGTAGGAGAAGCAAATGGCAATGCTAAAGCGCAAGTCTTTGACTTGGTTCATGAGTTGTCAATCGTAGCTCAGTCTATCGAATCAACTCTTTCAGAGAAAGAAACCATTGAAGCCAAGGTTCGTGAGCTTCTTGAAACAACTCGCAACGCCTTTTATATTGGGCGTGGTCAAGATTACTACGTAGCTATGGAAGCAAGCCTTAAACTCAAAGAGATTTCTTATATCCAGTGTGAAGGCTTTGCGGCAGGAGAACTCAAGCACGGAACTATTGCCTTGATTGAAGAAGGAACGCCTGTTTTGGCTCTCTTGTCAGATCCAGTCCTTGCCAACCACACTCGTGGAAATATCCAAGAGGTGGCAGCCCGTGGTGCCAAGGTTCTCACTATTGCAGAAGAAAATGTTGCCAAAGATACAGATGATATCGTCCTTACGACTGTACACCCTTACCTCTCACCAATTTCAATGGTCGTGCCAACGCAATTAGTCGCTTACTTTGCAACACTCCACCGTGGGCTTGATGTGGACAAACCACGTAACCTTGCTAAGTCAGTAACGGTAGAATAAGCTTAAAAAGTCTAGTTATCTAGGCTTTTTCTTGTGAGCAAATCGGTTGCTTGTACTCAAGATTCGTGTTAGAATAATTTTTCAAAATGAAGGACCGGAATAGACAAGGAGAATCACTGTGGTAGAATTGGGAATTTCAACATTTGGAGAAACAACGGAGCTTGAAGGGACTGGGCAAACTTACAGTCATGCTGAACGCATTCGCCAGTTGCTGGCAGAGATTGAACTGGCTGACAAGGTTGGTTTGGATGTGTATGGGATTGGTGAGCACCATCGAGCGGATTTTGCGATATCTGCGCCAGAGATTGTTCTGGCAGCTGGGGCAGTCAATACCAAGAAGATTCGTTTGACCAGTGCAGTCAGCATTCTCTCAAGTATGGATCCGATTCGATTGTTCCAACAATATGCCACTATCGATGCTTTGTCAAATGGACGTGCGGAGATTATGGCCGGAAGGGGTTCTTTCACGGAATCTTTTCCCTTGTTTGGCTATGATTTGAAAGACTACGAAGCTCTTTTTGATGAGAAATTAGACTTGCTTCAATTAGTCAATGAAAAGATAAAACTAGATTGGCAAGGTCGATTGACCCAAACAATCTCTGGCAAAGAAGTTTATCCTCGTCCAGTTCAGGACAAATTGCCCTTGTGGATAGCGACAGGTGGTCATGTCGAATCAACTGTGAAGATTGCTCAGGCTGGTCTACCGATTGTTTATGCTATTATTGGTGGCAATCCGCGTTATTTTAAAAAGTTGATTCAGGCTTATCGTGAGATTGGAAGCGAAGCGGGTTATGCCAGTCAGGAACTAAAGGTTGGAGCTCATTCTTGGGGTTGGATTGCTGAAGATGGTGAGCAGGCTGTAAAAGATTATTTCCATCCGACTAAGCAAGTGGTGGATGCTATTTCCAAAGACCGTCCGCACTGGCAGGAATTGCGTTATGAGCAATATTTGGAGCAAGTTGGGCCAAATGGTGCTATGTTTGTGGGCAATTCAGATCAGGTGGCCGAAAAATTGATTCGCATGATTGAAGACTTAGGTTTGGATCGCTTTATGTTGCACCTACCTCTTGGTTCTATGCCTCATGAACAAGTCCTGAGAGCTATTGAACTCTTCGGTACACAAGTTGTACCCAAAGTACGGGCTTATTTTGCCATGAAAGAGGCTTAATAAAAAATCCTAATCAGGCTGATAAAAAATCTATATAACAACTATTTTAAAAAAGCAATAAACAGAAAAGAATCTCTGAAAAGCTAGTAAAATCAAGCTTTCCAGAGGTTTTTTTCTCTATTGATATAAACAATCTCAATCAAGTCGATAGTCAATATATATTGGGAAAAGGTCAAAAGGAGTGGTAAGATGGTTTCAATCCAAATGGAAGGAGAAAAGTATGACAAGTAAAAGAGAGCTAGTTTTTAAAGCCATCCGAGGAGAAGAGGTGGAACGAGTTCCTGTAGGCTTTTGGTTTCATTTTGTAACACTGGAGGAAAAAGGGCAAGGTTTAAATAACCTACGTATCTTTCAAAAAAGTGTAGAGGGACATCGGGAGTACGTTGAAAAAATTCATCCTGATTTTGTCAAAATGATGAGTGACGGATTTTTTATTTATCCAAGTAATGTCTACAGTCCTTTGGTTTCAAGTATTCAGGAGCTGGCTTCTATTGAGTCGATTGGTGAAAACCATCCTTGGATTCAGCAACAAGTAGAAGTGGTACAAGCTATTCGAGCAACCTTCACTGAGGACATTGCTTCATTCTACAATATCTTTTCTCCAATTTCCTATCTGAAAAGATGGTTTCGTACAGAGACTTCTAGAGGTGATAAGGAGGTTGCAGATATTTTTCTTGAAAATCCAGAGTTATTCAGTGAAATTTTAGACGTGATAGCAGAGGATATCGCTATCCTAACTAAAAAAATCATTCAGGATGGTGGAGCAGATGGAATCTATCTCAGTACTCAAGAAATTCAGGATGAGCGCATCACAGCAGAATTGTATCAGACCTATATTGAGCCAAGCAACATAAAGGTTTTAGAAGCTGCCAATCAGGTAGGTGGGGTAAATATCCTGCATATCTGCGGTTTCCAAGGTGCCAGTAACAATGTGACTATTTTCAAAGATTATCCAGCCCAGGTTTTCAATTGGGCAACCCACCATGAAGCAGTCAGTTTACCTCAAGGTCAGGAGCTATTTCATGGCAAAGCGGTCTTGGGTGGTTTTGAAAATGGGAAGCAGAGCCTGCTTTATGGAGGTAGCAAGGCTAAACTACAAGAGGAAACCAAACGCTTGTTAGCTGAGGCTGGGACTAGAGGGGTCCTTCTTGGAGCGGATTGTACAGTTCCAGATGACTTTGAATTAGAAAGATTGGACTGGATTCGTCAGGCTGCTATTTTAGAATAGGAGGGCCTTATGAAAAGAAAAAAGTGGCTATTGGCAGGGATGGTCCTTGGCTTTGTCATCCTACTTGCGATTAGTATTACCAAGGGATTTAATTGTAAGGAAGGGTCAAGATGTCATGGGATTCAGGATTTTCAGAAGGGAAGTCTTCCTTTTATTCAAACCAATGATATTGCCAGTGTTTTATTAGTCGAAAAAGAAAGAAATGGAGAATAGAGATGTCAGAAAAAAGAGAATGGGTTTTAAAAGCATTTAGAGGAGAAGTGGTTGACCGTGTACCTGTAGGTTTTTGGCACCACTTTACATCAGAAGAGGAATGGTTAAAGGGATTTTCCAATCCTGTGATTATTGAAAAGAACATACAAGGTCACAAACAATTTATCCGTGAACTAAATCCAGACTTTATCAAGTTGATGAGTGATGGCTATTTTGCTTATCCAAATCCAGTTATTGCCAAAGGGAAGTCACTCCAAGAGCTGGCGGAGATTCAACCTCTGGGTGAAGATCATCCGTGGATTAGAGAGCAGGTAGAATTAGTGAAGAAGATTAAGCAGGAGTTTACGGAGGACATTGTTGCTATTTACAATATTTTTGCGCCTGTGACCTACCTCAAATGGTTACTTGGAGAAGTGTCTGGTGGAGATGATCTCATTGCAGATTTCTTAGTTCAAGATTCTCAGAAATTGAAAAAAGTCCTTGATGTGATTGCGCAAGATATCGCTAGCTTGAGTCAAGCTATTATTAAAGATGCAGGAGCAGACGGTATTTATCTCAGTGTGCAAAGTATTCAGGATGCGCGTGTTTCTGCTGAAGCCTATCAGGAGATTATTGCACCGAGTGAACTGACTGTTTTAAAAGCGGCTAAGTCGGTTGGTGGGGTAAATATCCTTCATATCTGTGGCTATGAAGGAGCTCGAAACGATATTCATATCTTTGCCGACTATCCAGCTCATGTTTTTAACTGGGCAGTTGGTCCAGAAGGAATTAGCCTAAAAGAAGGTCGTGAGATTTTCAAGGGTCGTGCTGTTCTGGGAGGATTTGAAAACGGTAAAGATGGCCTTATTTATCGAGGCAGTAAGGAAGAAATTCAAGCTGAAACCAAACGATTGGTAGAAGAAACAGGAAAAGAGGGCTTCATACTTGGAGCAGATTGTACCATTCCGAGTGATATTGCAGTGGAGCGTATCCAGTGGGTGAGAGAGGCATTAGATAAATAAAGGAGAAGAATATGAGTAAGAAAACATGGATTATTGGTGGAGTTGCGGTTGCGGCAGTGCTTGGAGCAACGATTATTGGTAGAACTTTGGCGGGAGCATCTGCTAAAGGTGCAGATGCAGCTTCGTCTGGACAAGTAACAACTTTAAAAGTTGCCCATACTCAAAACTATGTCCCTTATGATTTTATTGACGAAAAAGGGGGATCAGATGGTTATGAAGTCGCTGTTTTAAAGGCGGTTGATGAGAAATTAGCAGATTATAAATTTGAGTATACTGGAACTAGTGATGATGATCTCTTGATTGGACTTGAGTCTGGCAAGTACGATATTGGAACTAAAGGTGCTTGGTATACAGATGAACGGGCTAAGAAATTCATTATTCCATCTGAGCCAGTAGGAGCCAGCATTATTGGTTTTACTGTTAGAAAAGAAGATGAAGCCAAATATAAGAATATTGATGATTTCGCCAAAAATAAAGGAAAATTAGTACCCATCTCTCCTCAAAATGCCCAGTGGAATGTCATCAATAGCTATAATGACAAGCATAAGGATACACCAATTGAGTTGACAGCTGCTGAATCATTCAAGGTGGCAGATGCTTATGCTTGGGTTTTAGAAGGACGATACGATGCCTTCTTTGATATCAAGTTGTCTTTTGAAAAAGCAGTGACAGCAGAGGATGGTTCTTACCACCAATATGCGGACAAACTTAGCTGGTTCCCTTATAAAGGAATCCCAACCTATCCATTGATTCACCGTGATGAAAAGGGCGAGAAGTTTGCTAAAGAGTATGAAAAAGCGATTAAAGAATTAAAAGAAGACGGCACTCTAGCTAAACTTTCTCAAAAATACTTTAAAGAAGACGTCTTTAGCTACGTTGATAAAGATTAGATGAACAATCAGGAATGTTATACTCTTCGAAAATCTCTTCAAACCGCGTCAACGACGCCTTGCCGTAGGTATGGTTACTGACTTCGTCAGTTCTATCCACAACCTCAAAACACTGTTTTGAGCAACCTGTGGCTAGTTTGCTTTTTGATTTTCATTGAGTATTAGAAAGAGGTTTATATGGTTTCATATGATTTTTCAAGAGTGTTCCAATTTTTACCAACCTTATGGCAGGCTCTTCCTATGACCTTGTCCATTCTCTTTTTTACTACAATCCTTGGTTCCCTTTTCGGTGGCTTATTGGCTTGGGCTCAAGTGGGAGAAGACAAGACTTTTGCAGGTCTTTCCAAGGGCTATATTTTCACTCTTCGCTGTACTCCCCCCATTGTCTTACTGTTTTTAGTCTTTTATGGTTTACCTGAATTTTTAAAATGGTGGTTGAATTTAGATATCAACAACTGGTCTAAGACGGTCTTTGTCTTATTCACTATGGTCTTGCTATTTGCGGCTATCATTGCAGAAGTATTTAAGGCGTCCTATCAGGCAATTCCCAAAGGTCAGATGGAAGCTGGAGTCAGTATTGGTCTGACACCTAGTCAGACATTTTGGAGAATCATTTTTCCTCAGGCTTTTCAAGTGGCTCTTCCAAATATGACGACCGCTATTCTAAATTTGATGCGAGATGCTGCCCTAGCCTATACGATTGGTTTTGTAGATGTCATGGGGGCTGGCAATCTCTTAATCAGTCGTAATTTGGGGAATTATTCTCTTGAAACCTATACAGCGGTTGCCATTCTTTATTGGGGTGTAGCCTTGGCTGTTTCCTTCTTGAGTCGCTTGTTAGAAAAATCTTTGGAAACGAAAGGGAGATAGGATATGGATTTAGACTATATTGCAAAAACCTTTTTAGAGACCTTAAAAGGGGTACCGACCACCTTGATTATCATGATTGTAGCCATGATCTTAAGTTTTCTACCAGCCTTGTTTTTAGCTCTGGGACAAATATATAAAGTAAAAGGTGTTCGAACTTTCTCTCTCGTGTATCTAGCTTTTATAAGAGCAACACCTCCGATTTTGCTGATTCTTTTCTTTTATAGTTTGTTTCCGAGTTTGCTCAATCAATTTCTCAAAAGCATAGGAAGTGATGTTGATATCTTTAAACTCAATCCGATCTATTATGCTTTTATTATCTATAGCCTGATGACAACAGGTAGTTTATCAGAAATCTTACGTTCGGCTATTTTGACTGTGGATAAGGGACAATTAGAAGCTGCACAAGCGATTGGCTTAACCACTAGTCAAGCTTATGTGAGGATTATTTTTCCACAGGCCTTGCGATCAGCTCTGCCCAATCTGGCTAATCTAGTTATAAATATTGTAAAAGGAACCTCTTTGGTTTTTGTGATGACCATTAAGGATATTACAGCCATTGCCCGTGTTGAAGCGTCTTATGGTTATCAGTATTTTGAATCCTATTTTGTGATCTTTTTACAGTACATTCTTATTTGCGGATTGATTCAATGGGGCTTTTCAATTATAGAGAAACGCTATATTCGAAGAGAAAAGGGACAAGTAGTGCCCAGTACAGGTTTAGCATAGGAGGAGACAATGTTACAAGTAGAACATGTTGCAAAAAAATTTGGAGACAGACAAGTCCTAGAAGATGTTAATCTCAAGGTCAACCAAGGGGATGTGGTTGTAATATTGGGGCCATCTGGATCAGGTAAAACGACTTTTCTCAGATGTCTCAATCATTTAGAAAAGGCCGATAGTGGCTCTTTGAAGCTTGCTGATAAAGACTACGATCTTGGCAAATTGACCAAAAAAGATATTTTAGAAATTCGCCAGAAGACAGCCTTCGTTTTCCAACATTATAATTTATTTGCTAATAAGACCGCCTTGGAAAATATTTTAGAGGGCTTGGTAATTGCTCGGAAAATTCCTAAGGAAGAAGCAACCAAACGTGCGGAAGCTGCCTTAGAAAAAGTTGGTTTACTAGCTTATAAAGATTACTATCCCTCTCAGCTTTCTGGAGGTCAGCAACAACGAATCGGCATTGCGCGTGCCATCGCTGTGAAACCAGAGGTCATTTTATTAGATGAGCCAACATCGGCCTTGGATCCAGAGTTGGTAGGGGATGTTTTAGATGTTTTAAAACAGTTAGCTAAAGAAGGAGTTACTATGGTAGTAGTGACTCATGAGATGGGTTTTGCTAGAGATGTAGCCAATCATGTTATTTTTATGGATGGTGGGAAAATTGTTGAAGAGAATAATGCCCATGAATTCTTTAGTCGTCCAAAAGAAGAACGAACCAAGCAATTTTTGGCACGAATACTTTCGGATGCGACCTATAGTGTAGAATATATGATTTGATAGATAGGATTATTAGGGAAAAAATCAATCCCCCGAGCGTTAAGGCTTGGGGGATTGTTCTATAGGAGGGCTAGTTTAGTTCTCTTTTTTATTTTTTAGCAAGAACCCGAGACCTAGAAGGGCAAGGAGACTAATTCCTGCAAACAGGAGTTTGTGATCGTTTTTGGTTCCTGTATTTGGAAGTTCAGCTTGTTTAGCTAGGGGTGCAGGTTTATTTTCCTTGCTAGAGTTTTCTACCGATTCGTTTTGAACCGCCTCTTTTACAGATGATGCTTGTGCTTCTTGTGTTGGTTGTGAAGCTTGTGAATCAGTTGTAGCTTGGCTAGGTTTATTTTCCGCATCAGCTACTTTTGCATCTGGTTTTGCAGAATCAGGTTTAGTTTGTGGAGCTGGAGTTTGCTGTTCCGGTTTGACTACTCGGTTTGGAATATTGTCCTGGACATTATTTTGACCTTGTTCTTGTTTTAAGCTAGAAAGGTCAAATTCTGGTTTTTCTTCCACAGCTGAGGCAACGATGGCACCGCCTTGAGAGATTCTAAGAACAGTAGCTGTAAGGGCATTTAATTTCAAGCCTTTTTCAGTCCATTCGAGTCCTTTCGGGTTGGCAATTCCGACTGGTCCTGCTTGGTTTTCATCTGCTAAAACTTCAGCGTTTCTGAGGTGGGCGAAGGCAGTTCCCAAATTAAATTCGCGAGCTTTTTCGTCCGCATTGACAAAGACTGCGTAGATATCACCGTTTGGAGCAGTAATTTGGTAGCCAATTACTACATCCTCTTTTTCTACACCATTTTGGCCTGGGACAGTGATGAGGTGGACACGGTCTTTGATATCTTGGAGACTCTTAAGTCGGAAGGCATCTGTAGATTGACGAAGAGCAATCAACCCTTTCATATAGTCACGGCTCTTGACATTTTCAGGATATGCTTTTCCATCTGTAGCCTTAGTCCAGTCAAACTTGTTAATAGCATCACTCGAATCGTAAGAGTCATGGATGAAGTAAGGATAGTCAAATGGATTGCCGTCCTTATCACGCAACAAGTGAGATTTGTTTGGAACCTTATCCTCCGATACTGGAGTCTTGTAGGCTGGGTCACGGAATTGTTTAGTACGTCCGTATTCCTGACCAGAGTGGATAAACGGAGTTCCTTGAGCTGTCAAGACCATGAGGTTTCCAAGTCGCAAACGACGGTGGATTTCAGCATAGTTCTCAGCCTTGCTTGGGTCTTTTTTGATAGACTGGGCGATGATGTCAAAGAGGGTCAAGTTATCATGGGCTGCGATGTATTGGATGACATCTCCAGGGCTGTCAGCTTCAAAGTTGGTTGGTTGAGCAATGATATTTTTGAAGATGGTGTTGATATCACGCTTGCCACCTGTGATAAAGGCAGGTTGACCTTCGTTTGGATAACCAGACTTGAGGTTGTTACGAATGTCATCTGAGAAGACAGCGACAGTATCGGTATGTTTCATCCAATCTTGGTCAGCAGCTTTAGTAGGCATGTTTTCATCACCAGCATAGGTTCTCCAACCTTCACCCAGCATGATTAAGTGTGGATTGAGGGCGCGTGCGGCCTTGTACGCTTCTTCAATAGAAGCTGCATCATGGTCTCCCATCATATCGAAGCGGAATCCATCCACTTTGTAGGTATCAACTAGATATTTGATAGAGTCAACTAGGAGTCGTTTGGTCATATGGTGGGTTGTCCCCAAGCGTCCACCACCAAAGCTAGTGCGAGGTGTACCATCAGCATCCATAAAGTGGTAGTAGTTTGGCTCTAAATTTTCAAAGATATCGACCTTGGCTGTATGGTTATAAACGACATCTAGGATAGCTCCCATGCCACGTTTGTGGATTTCGTTGATGAGGTTTTTAAATTCTGCGATTCGTTTTTCTGGATTTTTAGGATCGCTTGAATACATACCAGTCAAGGAGAAGTAGTTTTGAGGATCATATCCCCAGTTATAGTTGCTGTTGCTTGAAGCATAGTCAGACAAGCGTTCATGGTTTTTCAATTCATTGACAAAGTAGTAAGACAAGACTGGAAGGAGCTGGATGTGGGTTACACCCAAGTCTTTGAGATAGTCTAGTTTTTCAATAAATGCTTCAAAGGTACCAAATGGTTTGGTTAAGTCTTTTGCAATGGCAGGATCTGAAGTAAAGTCACGCACATGAGCTTCGTAGATAACGGCATCTTCACGAGTCTTGAAATTGTGAATCTTACCATAAGTCAAGTCTTGAGGTCCGAGTTTGGCTGGATCTACAAAGGCGGCTTTAGCCACTTTATGGGCATCGTCAATCTTAGCATCGTCACTATTCCAAGCAGCGAGGGACTTAGCGTAAGGATCGAGTGCAAGAACAGTTTTACCTTGACGTTCGATTTGGTATTGATAATAGTATCCAGTGAAATCTGTGATTCCGAGTTTGTTTGTGCTATCTAGAGTTTGTTTCCAAGTTCCTCTTTCCCCTTTTTCAAGAGCGACAGTTCCAACCACTTTTTCAGGGTTATTCTTGTCGTAGACAACGACAGAAACCTTGTCAGCACTTGGTGACCAAAGGGTTAAATCAACTTGTTTTCCTTCTTCTTTTAGGTCAGCTCCAAGTTTGCCATCATAACTGTAAGTCTCATCTTTCAGACGCCAGCTTGTTTTGGTAGTGAATTGGTCAGCGTTGTAGCTCACGGTATAAGGATGTTTTGTGTCCGAGAAATCTCCACTGTAGGTCACTTTCTTACCAGCTTCATCGATTGCAACATCGGTGATAGCTACTTTATTTCCTAGGTGATTAGTGATGTTGGAGTGTTTGAGGATATCCTCTTTTTTAGCACCGACAAGTGTTGAAAAACTACTCTCAATGCTAGAAGTGCCTACGTGTTGGGCTCCTGTCATACGGATATCATGGACATAGTATGGATTTGTGTAAATCGATTCATCATCGTCTTTTAGGAAAATTTGGCTATGATTTTTTAAATCTGTGAACTTATAATCTTCTTTACGGATTTTCACATCGTCTCCTTGTTTGTTTCTGTCTAGTAATAAAAATCCAAGGTCTTTAGCTGCATCTTTGAGTGGAATATCGATATAGCGACCATATTTGCCTGTAGCCGTAAAATCTGTTCCGTTAGGCCATTCACCACTACTTGGATTTTTCACATCTCCCCAGTACCAGAGAGATTTCTTGTCATAGTTGCCATCTGTACGGTAGTAGTTGACGCGAATAGTTCCTGCAGGTTGTGGCTCGTAAGAGAAAACCTTGTGTTCTTGGTCCAACCAAGCCTCATTCATATTTGGTGCCAGTTTTTCTATCGATTTATCGCCGGTTAGATTTTTCCCAGCTGTATTATTGATGAGGAAGCTAATTTTCTTGGCTTGTTCTCCCTTTAATTTGACATCTAGGTAGTAGCCATAGTCGTCTTTTTTGGCATCCTTAAAGGACAAGGCTCCGTTAGGCCAGTTTTCAGATGGTTTTTCAACATCGTCCCAAGTCCATAGTCCTTGAGCATCCTTGTTTTCTTCAGGAAGCTTTTTGACATGGATACGGAAGTAGTTGTCTTCTATTGGTTCTTCTGCCTTAGTTTCAGTCGTTACTGGACTCGTAGAAGTAGTTGGTTCACTTGAACGATCTTGTCCGGTTTGTGGGGCTGAATCGGCGGGAGTTGCAGCAGGAGTAGTTGGCTCTGTTGCAGGTTTTTCTTCTGTTTTCTTTAGGGAAGCGTTTGCACTATCGGGTGAAGAAAAATCGCTTTCGTTCTTGCCAGCGATGTTTGTTGCATCAGTAAGAGGTTGAGTAAGGGAGGTCGTATTTCTGTTGCTGGGTTCGTTAGTGGTTGGTGTATTTTCGTTTGCTGAGATAGTTGGTGTAGCCATGGCAAGCAGAATAAGGCTTGCTCCAATAAGGACAGAACCAGTTCCATTTTTGAGGGAACGGATACTGTAAACCATTTTTTTCTCAGTGTGAGATGGTATTTTTCTCATAATGATTCTCCAATCAATGAATTTCTCTATCAGTATAGCACTTAGTAAAATAAGATGCAAGCGTTTTCCTAAAATTAAAATAAAAGAAAAAATCGCAACAAATTTTGTTACGATTAAGCCAGTATTTCTTATAGGAAAAGATTTTGTCAAAAAATCGTTAATCCCCTTGAAAAATCTAGCTAAATAGGGTATAATATGAATAATCATTTGTCGTAGGTTTTGTCTGAAATATTGTCCAGACAAGGCTCACAGCAGTTAAATCTTCTGAAGAAGTCAGATTTAGCTGCTCTTTTTGTGCTTTTTTTCAGGATTTCGCGTGTTTGTAACAAAGACTTAAAGATTCTGAAAATTCATCAAAAGGACACGGTGATAGGGGTTTTAAAAACCATATGACGATTAGAAAAGCCTGATTGACAAGGCTTGGAACTTATTTACAAAGGAGAATCATCTTGGCAGGACATGACGTTCAATACGGGAAACATCGTACCCGTCGTAGTTTTTCAAGAATCAAAGAAGTTCTTGACTTACCAAATTTGATTGAAATTCAAACTGACTCATTCAAAGATTTCCTAGACCACGGTCTTAAGGAAGTGTTTGAAGATGTATTGCCAATTTCAAACTTCACAGACACGATGGAGTTGGAATTTGTTGGATATGAAATCAAGGAACCAAAATACACGCTAGAAGAAGCTCGTATCCACGATGCTAGCTACTCAGCACCAATTTTTGTAACCTTCCGCTTGATCAATAAAGAAACAGGCGAAATCAAGACTCAAGAAGTTTTCTTTGGTGATTTCCCAATCATGACAGAAATGGGTACTTTTATCATCAATGGTGGTGAACGTATCATCGTTTCGCAGTTGGTTCGCTCACCAGGTGTTTACTTTAACGACAAAGTTGATAAAAACGGTAAAGTGGGCTATGGTTCAACTGTTATCCCTAACCGTGGAGCTTGGTTGGAGCTTGAAAGCGACTCAAAAGATATTGCCTATACTCGTATCGACCGTACTCGTAAGATTCCATTTACGACATTGGTTCGTGCGCTTGGTTTCTCAGGTGATGATGAAATCTTTGATATCTTTGGTGATAGCGAATTGGTTCGCAACACTGTTGAAAAAGATATCCACAAGAACCCAATGGACTCTCGTACAGACGAAGCCTTGAAAGAAATTTACGAACGCCTTCGTCCAGGTGAGCCTAAGACTGCTGAAAGCTCACGTAGCTTGCTTGTAGCTCGTTTCTTTGACCCACGTCGTTATGACTTGGCAGCTGTCGGTCGTTACAAAATCAATAAAAAACTCAATGTTAAAACACGTTTGCTTAACCAAACTATTGCTGAGCCATTGGTAGACTCTGAAACAGGAGAAATCTTGGTAGAAGCTGGAACAATCATGACTCGTAGTGTGATTGAAAGCATTGAAAGTCATTTGGATGGTGATTTGAACAAGATTGTTTACATTCCAAATGATGCAGCTGTTGTGACTGAGCCAGTTGTTCTTCAAAAATTCAAGGTTGTTGCTCCAACTGATCCAGACCGTGTTGTAACGATCATCGGTAATGCTAATCCAGATGACAAGGTTCGTATCGTCACTCCTGCAGATATCCTTGCTGAGATGAGCTACTTCCTCAACTTAGCTGAAGGACTTGGCCGTGTAGATGATATCGACCACCTTGGAAACCGTCGTATCCGTGCGGTTGGTGAATTGCTTGCCAACCAAGTACGTCTTGGACTTTCTCGTATGGAACGTAATGTCCGTGAACGTATGTCTGTTCAAGATAACGAAGTCTTGACACCACAACAAATTATTAATATCCGTCCTGTAACAGCTGCGGTTAAAGAATTCTTTGGTTCATCACAGTTGTCACAGTTCATGGACCAACACAACCCACTTTCTGAGTTGTCCCACAAACGCCGTTTATCAGCCTTAGGACCTGGTGGTTTGACACGTGACCGCGCTGGATATGAAGTCCGTGACGTGCACTACACTCACTACGGTCGTATGTGTCCAATTGAGACACCTGAAGGACCTAACATCGGTTTGATCAATAACTTGTCATCTTACGGACACTTGAACAAATATGGTTTTGTTCAAACACCATACCGTAAAGTTGACCGTGAAACAGGTGTTGTTACGAACGAAATCGTTTGGTTGACAGCCGATGAAGAAGATGAATTTACTGTAGCGCAGGCTAACTCTCGCCTCAATGAAGATGGAACTTTTGCTGAAAAAGTTGTCATGGGACGTCACCAAGGGGTCAACCAAGAGTATCCAGCTAATGTTGTTGACTATATGGACGTATCACCAAAACAGGTAGTTGCCGTTGCGACAGCATGTATTCCTTTCTTGGAAAACGATGACTCCAACCGTGCCCTCATGGGAGCCAACATGCAACGTCAGGCTGTGCCATTGATTAATCCTAAAGCACCTTACGTTGGTACTGGTATGGAATATCAGGCAGCCCACGATTCAGGAGCTGCTGTGATTGCTCAGTATGACGGTAAAGTTACCTATGCAGATGCTGACAAGGTAGAAGTTCGTCGTGAAGATGGTTCATTGGATGTTTACCACATCCAAAAATTCCGTCGTTCAAACTCAGGTACTGCTTACAACCAACGCACTCTCGTAAAAGTTGGTGATGCCGTTGAAAAAGGCGATTTCATCGCTGACGGACCTTCTATGGAAAATGGAGAAATGGCGCTTGGACAAAACCCAATCGTTGCCTACATGACTTGGGAAGGTTACAACTTCGAGGATGCTGTTATCATGAGCGAACGCTTGGTGAAAGATGATGTCTACACATCTGTCCACCTTGAAGAATACGAATCAGAAACGCGCGATACAAAGCTTGGGCCTGAAGAAATTACTCGTGAAATTCCAAACGTTGGTGAAGATGCCCTTAAAGACCTTGACGAAATGGGTATTATCCGTATCGGTGCTGAGGTTAAAGAAGGTGATATCCTTGTAGGTAAAGTAACACCTAAGGGGGAGAAAGACCTTTCAGCTGAAGAACGTCTCTTGCACGCTATCTTTGGAGACAAGTCACGTGAAGTTCGTGATACTTCTCTTCGTGTACCACACGGTGCCGATGGTGTCGTTCGTGATGTTAAGATCTTTACACGTGCAAATGGAGATGAGTTGCAATCAGGTGTCAACATGCTGGTTCGCGTCTACATCGCTCAAAAACGTAAGATCAAGGTCGGAGATAAGATGGCCGGACGTCACGGAAATAAAGGGGTTGTCTCTCGTATCGTTCCTGTAGAAGATATGCCTTACCTTCCAGATGGAACTCCAGTCGATATCATGTTGAACCCACTTGGGGTGCCATCACGTATGAATATCGGTCAGGTTATGGAACTCCACCTTGGGATGGCAGCTCGTACTCTTGGTATTCACATCGCAACACCAGTCTTTGACGGAGCAAGTTCTGAAGATCTTTGGTCAACTGTTAAAGAAGCTGGTATGGATAGCGATGCCAAAACAATCCTTTACGATGGACGTACAGGTGAACCATTTGATAACCGTGTTTCTGTCGGAGTCATGTACATGATCAAACTCCACCACATGGTTGATGATAAATTGCACGCGCGTTCAGTCGGACCTTACTCAACCGTTACTCAACAACCACTTGGAGGTAAAGCTCAGTTTGGTGGACAACGTTTCGGTGAGATGGAGGTTTGGGCTCTTGAAGCCTACGGTGCATCAAATGTCCTTCAAGAAATCTTGACTTACAAGTCTGACGATATCAACGGACGTTTGAAAGCTTATGAAGCTATTACAAAAGGAAAACCAATTCCAAAACCAGGTGTTCCAGAATCCTTCCGAGTTCTTGTCAAAGAATTGCAATCTCTTGGTCTTGACATGCGAGTCCTTGACGAAGATGATCAAGAAGTGGAACTTCGTGACTTGGATGAAGGAATGGACGAAGATGTCATCCACGTAGATGACCTTGAAAAAGCCCGCGAAAAAGCAGCACAAGAGGCTAAAGCAGCCTTTGAAGCTGAAGAAGCTGAGAAAGCAACAAAAGCGGAAGCAACAGAAGAAACTGCTGAATAAGAATAAGCAGTTCACTTAGAATAGAAAGGGAAGAAATAGTGGTTGATGTAAATCGTTTTAAAAGTATGCAAATCACCCTAGCTTCTCCAAGCAAAGTCCGTTCATGGTCTTATGGAGAAGTCAAAAAACCTGAAACAATCAATTACCGTACCTTGAAACCAGAACGTGAAGGACTATTTGATGAAGTTATCTTTGGTCCTACAAAAGACTGGGAATGTGCTTGTGGTAAGTACAAACGCATTCGTTACAGAGGAATTGTTTGTGACCGTTGTGGGGTTGAAGTAACGCGTACAAAAGTTCGTCGTGAGCGTATGGGGCACATTGAGTTGAAAGCTCCTGTATCTCACATCTGGTACTTCAAGGGGATTCCAAGCCGTATGGGCTTGACCCTTGATATGAGCCCTCGTGCCCTCGAGGAAGTTATCTACTTTGCAGCTTATGTGGTGATTGATCCTAAGGATACACCACTTGAGCACAAGTCTATCATGACAGAGCGCGAATACCGTGAGCGCTTGCGTGAGTATGGTTATGGATCATTCGTTGCCAAGATGGGTGCTGAAGCTATCCAAGACCTTCTAAAACAAGTAGATCTTGAAAAAGAAATTGCTGAACTCAAAGAAGAGTTGAAAACAGCTACTGGACAAAAACGTGTCAAAGCTATCCGTCGTTTGGATGTTTTGGATGCCTTTTACAAGTCTGGAAACAAACCTGAATGGATGATTCTCAACATCCTTCCGGTTATTCCACCAGATCTTCGTCCAATGTTGCAGTTGGATGGTGGCCGTTTTGCCTCATCTGACTTGAATGACCTTTACCGCCGTGTTATCAACCGTAACAACCGTTTGGCTCGTTTGCTTGAGTTGAATGCACCAGGTATTATTGTTCAAAATGAGAAGCGTATGCTTCAAGAAGCGGTTGACGCTTTGATTGACAATGGTCGTCGTGGTCGTCCAATCACAGGACCAGGTAGCCGTCCATTGAAATCATTGAGCCATATGCTTAAAGGTAAACAAGGACGCTTCCGTCAAAACTTGCTCGGTAAACGTGTTGACTTCTCAGGACGTTCCGTTATCGCCGTTGGTCCAACGCTTAAGATGTACCAATGTGGTGTGCCACGTGAAATGGCGATTGAGCTCTTTAAACCATTCGTTATGCGAGAAATCGTTGCACGTGATATCGTGCAAAACGTCAAAGCGGCTAAACGCTTGGTGGAACGTGGAGACGAGCGTATCTGGGATATCCTTGAAGAAGTAATCAAAGAACACCCAGTACTTCTTAACCGCGCACCGACCCTTCACCGTTTGGGTATCCAAGCCTTCGAGCCAGTCTTGATTGATGGTAAGGCCCTTCGCTTGCACCCACTTGTCTGTGAAGCCTACAATGCCGACTTTGACGGGGACCAAATGGCCATCCACGTACCGCTTTCAGAAGAAGCCCAAGCAGAAGCTCGTATCTTGATGCTCGCTGCTGAGCATATCTTGAACCCGAAAGATGGTAAACCAGTTGTTACTCCATCTCAGGACATGGTTTTGGGTAACTACTACTTGACCATGGAAGAAGCTGGTCGTGAAGGTGAAGGAATGGTCTTCAAAGACCGTGACGAAGCGGTTATGGCTTACCGTAATGGTTATGTTCATCTCCACTCACGTGTTGGTATCGCAACAGACAGCCTCAACAAGCCTTGGACAGAAGAGCAAAAACACAAGGTCTTGCTTACAACAGTTGGTAAAATCCTCTTCAACGACATCATGCCAGAGGGTCTACCATACTTGCAAGAACCAAACAATGCTAACTTGACAGAAGGCGTTCCAGCTAAATACTTCTTGCCACTTGGTGGAGATATCAAGGAAGCTATCAGCAATCTTGAACTTAACCCTCCATTCAAGAAGAAAAACCTTGGAAATATCATCGCTGAAATCTTCAAACGTTTCCGTACGACAGAAACTTCTGCCCTACTTGACCGTATGAAGAACCTCGGTTACCACCACTCAACTCTTGCAGGATTGACAGTGGGTATTGCCGATATCCCAGTCGTTGATGACAAGGCTGAAATCATTGAAGAATCACACAAACGTGTAGAACAAATCACAAAACAATTCCGTCGTGGTATGATTACAGACGACGAGCGTTACAATGCTGTTACAGCTGAATGGCGTGCTGCCCGTGAAAAACTTGAGAAACGTTTGATTGCCAACCAAGATCCTAAGAACCCAATCGTTATGATGATGGACTCTGGAGCCCGTGGTAATATCTCAAACTTCTCACAGCTTGCCGGTATGCGTGGTCTGATGGCTGCTCCGAACGGACGTATCATGGAATTGCCAATCCTTTCAAACTTCCGCGAAGGTTTGTCGGTATTGGAAATGTTCTTCTCAACTCACGGTGCCCGTAAAGGTATGACTGATACGGCCCTTAAGACAGCCGACTCAGGTTACTTGACTCGTCGTTTGGTTGACGTTGCCCAAGACGTTATCATCCGTGAGGATGACTGTGGAACTGACCGTGGTCTCTTGATCCGCTCTATCGCCGAAGGAAAAGAGATGATCGAGTCTCTCGAAGAGCGTCTCAACGGTCGTTACACTAAGAAAACTGTTAAACATCCAGAAACTGGTGCAGTTATCATCGGTCCAAATGAGTTGATTACAGAAGATAAGGCACGTGAAATTGTCAATGCTGGTGTGGAAGAAGTCACTATCCGCTCTGTATTTACATGTAACACTCGTCATGGTGTCTGCCGTCACTGTTATGGGATCAACTTGGCGACTGGTGATGCGGTTGAGGTTGGTGAAGCAGTTGGTACAATCGCTGCCCAATCTATCGGGGAACCTGGTACACAGCTTACAATGCGTACCTTCCACACGGGTGGGGTTGCCTCAAATACCGATATTACTCAGGGTCTTCCTCGTGTCCAAGAAATCTTTGAAGCCCGCAATCCTAAAGGGGAAGCGGTTATCACAGAGGTTAAAGGACAAGTTACAGCTATCGAAGAAGATGCATCAACTCGCACCAAGAAAGTCTTTGTTAAGGGTGAAACTGGCGAAGGGGAATACGTCGTTCCATTTACCGCTCGTATGCGTGTAGAAGTTGGAGACCAAGTAGCGCGTGGTGCTGCTCTTACAGAAGGTTCTATCCAACCAAAACGTCTCCTTGCAGTCCGTGATGTCTTGTCAGTTGAAACTTACCTTCTTGGTGAAGTACAAAAAGTTTACCGTAGCCAAGGGGTAGAAATCGGTGACAAACACATCGAGGTAATGGTTCGTCAAATGATCCGTAAAGTCCGTGTCATGGATCCAGGTGACACAGATCTTCTCATGGGTACCCTCATGGATATCAATGACTTTACAGATGCTAACAAAGATGTCCTTATCTCAGGTGGAGTTCCAGCGACAGGTCGCCCAGTCCTTATGGGAATTACCAAAGCCTCACTTGAAACAAATAGTTTCTTGTCAGCGGCTTCCTTCCAGGAAACAACTCGTGTCCTTACAGATGCAGCTATCCGTGGTAAGAAAGACCATCTCCTTGGACTTAAAGAAAATGTTATCATCGGTAAGATCATCCCAGCTGGTACTGGTATGGCCCGTTACCGTAACCTTGAACCACATGCTATCAACGAAGAAGAATACCTTAATCCTCCAGTAGAGGAAGAAGGGGATGAAGAAATAACAGAAGTAGTTGTGGATACTGCCGTTGAAACTGTGGAAGAAACAGTAGAATAAAAGAGAATGAGAGAGCCTTCGGGTTCTCTTTCTCTTTTCTGAAAACTTTCTCCATTTTTCCATGAAATGTGGTAAAATAATACTCAATGAAAATCAAAGAGCAAACTAGGAAACTAGCCGCAGGTTGCTCAAAGCACTGCTTTGAGGTTGTAGATAGAACTGACGAAGTCAGCTAAAAACACTGTTTTGAGGTTGTGGATAGAACTGACGAAGTCAGTAACCATACCTACGGTAAGGCGACGTTGACGTGGTTTGAAGAGATTTTCGAAGAGTATAAAAGAAAGAAGCTGACAAAGGAGACAGGTATGGAACAAACATTTTTTATCATTAAACCAGACGGTGTAAAAAGAGGATTAGTGGGTGAGGTGTTGAAACGCATCGAACAACGTGGATTTACAATCGAAAAATTGGAGTTGCGTACAAAGGTTTCAGAAGGGTTAATTGATCAGCACTATCAGGACTTGGTTGGTCAAAGTTTTTACCCACCGATTCGTGAATTTATGACTTCAGGACCGGTTCTTGTAGGTATCATTTCTGGTCCCAAAGTAATTGAAACTTGGCGGACTATGATGGGTGCAACTCGTCCAGAAGAAGCTTTACCAGGAACTATTCGAGGTGATTTTGCAAAAGCTGCTGGAGAAAATGAGGTTATCCAAAATGTTGTGCATGGTTCAGATTCAGAAGAGTCAGCTAAGCGAGAAATTGCTCTTTGGTTTGAAGAGAAATAGTAAAAGTTTGATGTAAGGGATACTTGCGTCAAACTTTTTTGCATTTTAGAGTAGAAAACTGACAGTTGAGAAATATTCTAGCAATGGTGAGGCTTTCTAGCATATAATAAGAGCAAGTATGGAGGAAGAATGATGGAAAAAATGAAAAAGCAAATTCGAGTTTTGTTATTGCTGACAGTTTTTGGTCTTAGCAGCTGTTCTTGTTTAAGTTTATCTACTTGGGCCTTGATGTTAAATCAAAACTGCTTCTATTATTTAGTTGGCATGTTGCTTCTTGCCAGTATTGGTGCAGGGCTAAACTATTATAGAGGGCAGGGAAATCAATCTTACTCAGTTTTTAAGGAAGATAAGCAACAATTCTTGTATAGTCTCTTGCTCTTAGTAAATATTTTGGGTTTAGCTTTAATTGTCATAGAACATATCCTTGCAGGAAATACATCCGTAGAAGGATTTGTGGAAGCCTTTCTACCGAGTTTCTTTTTCTTATTTGGGATTGATTTGTTAGTTTTTCTGCCGATTCAGAAGTATGTAAATGGAGTGAAAAAGTTTTTGGGAAAGAAGGAAATCTGTTTTATTAGTGGACTAGCTATTCTAATCTTTCTCAGAAATCCTTGGATGCTATTGTCCATGACCTTTTATATTGCCTTGGGGATGCTATTTCTAGGACTGTTGGTGCCAAAAGTCATTCGCTGGGAAGTTTCATTTTACAGTCATTTGATGAGAGATATCTTGTTAGTTGTCTTCTTACTGTTTCTATTTTAAGAACAAAAAAAGAGATAGTTCTAGTTTTACAATTTATAATATGGAATTCATAGATAATACCTAGACAAAGGACAACTTTTTGGTATAATAGAAACATGTACACTAAAAACGAAGAAGAGTTACAGTCCTTAGGTGAACGTTTGGGCTATTTATTAGAAAAGAATGATGTCTTAATTTTAACTGGTGAACTTGGAGCAGGCAAAACGACATTTACAAAAGGTCTTGCTAAAGGATTACATATTTCTCAGATGATTAAGAGTCCAACCTACACTATCGTAAGAGAGTATGAAGGTCGTCTTCCACTTTACCACCTAGATGTTTATCGTATAGAGGGGGATGCTGATTCTATTGATTTAGATGAGTTTCTCTTTGGTGGTGGGGTAACTGTCATCGAGTGGGGGCATCTTTTAGGTGATGCCTTGCCAGATACTTATTTAGAATTGGAAATTCTAAAAGAAGAAGAGGGTCGCAGACTGAATTTTCAAGCAAAAGGTTTGCGTGCAGAAAAGCTTTTAGAGGAGCTTCAACATGGAGTATGAGTTGCTCATTAGGGAAGCAGAAGTTGAAGATGCGGCTGAATTAGTATCATTTTTAAATCGTGTCAGTGTAGAAACAGATTTTACCAGTCTGGACAGGAATGGCATTTTGATGACAGATACTGAGATGGAGTTGTTTTTGGATAAACAGGCTCACTCTGAAAATCAAATCACTTTACTGGCCTTGCTGAATGATGAAATTGCTGGTCTTGTGAATATCACAGCTGATCAACGCAAGAGAGTTCGTCATATTGGAGATCTCTTTATTGTGATTGGTCAGAAGTATTGGAATAATGGACTGGGGAGTTTGTTACTTGAAGAAGTCGTAGAATGGGCACAGGCTAGTGGCATTCTTCGTCGACTTCAACTAACTGTCCAAACTCGCAATCAGGGTGCAGTTCATTTATATCAACAGCATGGCTTTGTAATTGAAGGTAGACAAGAGCGCGGTGCGTACATAGAAGAAGGGAAATTTATAGATGTTTACCTGATGGGTAGACTGATAGATTGATAGAAATATGGTTAAAAAAATTATTGGAATGGTGCTAGCTTTTCTAGCTGTGACAGTTTTAGGTGTGGGTGTTTTTGCTTATACTATTTATCAGCAAGGTACAGAAACCTTATCAAAAACCTATAAAAAGATTGGGGAAGAAACCAATGTTATTGAGGCTACTGAACCCTTAACGATCCTTTTAATGGGGGTTGATACTGGAAACGAAGAACGAACGGACCCTTGGGAGGGAAATAGTGATTCCATGATTCTTTTGACAGTTAATCCGCACACGAAAAAGACCATGATGTTGAGTTTGGAACGTGATATCCTGACTAAAATTCAGCATAAAGATGGTAGTATTGAAGAAGCGAAACTGAATGCCGCCTATGCGGGTGGAGGTGCAGAATTAGCTATCTCAACCATTCAGAAGATGATGAACATCCATATTGACCGCTATATTATGGTCAATATGCACGGATTACAACAATTAGTCGATGCAGTGGGTGGTATAACTGTCAATAACACGCTAGGTTTCCCGATTTCTATTAGTGACCAAGAGGAATTTAATACTATTTCTATTGGTGTTGGGCAACAAACTCTAAATGGAGATGAAGCTCTTGTTTATTCTCGCATGCGCTACCAGGATCCAGAAGGGGACTACGGACGTCAGAAGCGTCAGCGTGAAGTCATTCAAAAGGTTGTTGAAAAAGTTCTTAGCTTGAATAGTGTTAGTCACTATCAATCTATCCTAAAAGCCTTAAGTACCAATATGCAGACTAATATTGATCTATCTGCGAAAAGTATTCCAAGCTTGTTAGGTTACCAGGACTCGTTTAAAACGATTGAAACTCAACAATTACGAGGAGAAGACGCCGAATTGCAAGGGACATCTTATCAAATCGTAACTGCTAACCATTTGTTAGAGATCCAGAATCTTTTGAGAACTTCACTTGATAAACCGAAGGTGACAGAGTTAGAGACAAATGCAGTCTTATATGAAAATGTTCTCGGAAATCAAAATGGTATCGGTTTGGGAACAGGTACGATTAGTAGTACAAGAAATCAAGAAGATGTAGAATAATCTAATTTATAGTTGAAATCGTGGGAAATTTCCTGCGATTTTTTCAAAAAAATACGAATAGATAGGTAGGAGGAAACATGAAAGCAGAAATCATTGCTGTTGGAACAGAGATTTTGACAGGACAGATTGTCAATACCAATGCTCAGTTTTTGTCGGAAAAACTAGCAGAGATTGGGGTAGATGTATATTTTCAGACGGCTGTAGGAGACAATGAAGCTCGTCTCTTGTCTTTGCTCGAAATTGCCAGTCAACGTAGTAGTCTAGTGATTTTGACAGGTGGTTTAGGGCCAACTGAGGACGATTTGACCAAACAAACTCTGGCTAAATTTTTAGGGAAAGAATTAGTCTTTGATCCTCAGGCGCAGGAGAAGTTGGATGTCTTTTTTGCCCAGAGACCAGACTATGCCCGAACACCGAATAACGAAAGACAAGCTCAACTTGTAGAAGGAGCGATTCCACTGCCAAATGAAACAGGACTGGCTGTGGGAGGAATATTGGAAGTCGATGGAGTGACCTACGTTGTCCTTCCAGGTCCACCAAGTGAATTAAAACCTATGGTTTTAAACCAACTTCTACCCAAGTTGATGACAGGGAGCAAGCTGCATTCCCGAGTTCTTCGTTTCTTTGGGATTGGCGAGAGCCAGTTGGTTACGATTTTGTCTGATTTGATTGATAATCAAACCGATCCGACCTTGGCCCCTTATGCTAAGACAGGAGAAGTCACTCTGCGTCTGTCAACAAAAGCTAGCAGCCAAGAAGAGGCGAATCAAGTGCTGGATATCTTGGAAAATCAAATCTTAGGTCGCCAGACCTTTGAAGGCCTTTCTTTACGAGATCTTTGTTATGGTTATGGGGAAGAAACTAGTTTAGCTAGCATTGTGGTAGAAGAACTGAAAAGGCAAGGGAAAACCATCACGTCTGCTGAGAGTTTGACGGCTGGTCTTTTCCAAGCTAGGGTAGCGGATTTTTCGGGTGCTTCAAGTATATTTAAGGGTGGTTTTGTAACCTATAGCTTGGAGGAAAAATCAAAGATGTTGGATATTCCTGTCAAGGATTTGGAAGAACAGGGTGTGGTGTCTGAATTTACAGCACAGAAGATGGCTGAGCAGGCACGAATCAAGACCCAGTCTGATTTTGGCCTTAGTTTGACTGGTGTGGCAGGGCCAGATAGCCTAGAAGGACATCCAGCTGGGACAGTCTTCATAGGCTTGGCTCAAGAGCAAGGAACTGAGGTCATCAAGGTCAATATTGGAGGCAGAAGTCGAGCAGATGTACGTCACATTGCGGTTATGCATGCCTTTAACCTAGTTCGCAAGGCTTTATTAAGTGACTAACTTTTGATATAATAGTAGATAGGTCTGAGGACCATTAGAATGTAGGAGAATAGAATGGCGAAAAAACCAAAAAAATTAGATGAAATTTCAAAAAAATTCGGGGCAGAACGTGAAAAAGCCTTGAATGACGCTCTTAAATTGATTGAGAAAGACTTTGGTAAGGGTTCAATCATGCGTTTGGGTGAACGTGCGGAGCAAAAGGTGCAAGTGATGAGCTCAGGTTCTTTGGCTCTTGACATTGCCCTTGGTTCAGGTGGTTATCCTAAGGGACGTATCATTGAAATCTATGGGCCAGAGTCATCTGGTAAGACAACGGTTGCCCTTCATGCAGTTGCGCAAGCACAAAAAGAAGGTGGTATTGCTGCCTTTATCGATGCGGAACATGCCCTTGATCCAGCTTATGCTGCGGCCCTTGGTGTCAACATTGACGAATTGCTCTTGTCACAACCAGACTCAGGAGAGCAAGGTCTTGAGATTGCAGGAAAATTGATTGACTCAGGAGCCGTGGATCTTGTCGTAGTCGACTCAGTTGCGGCCCTTGTCCCTCGTGCGGAAATTGATGGAGATATCGGTGATAGCCACGTTGGTTTGCAGGCTCGTATGATGAGCCAGGCTATGCGTAAACTTGGTGCTTCTATCAATAAAACCAAAACAATTGCCATCTTTATCAACCAATTGCGTGAAAAAGTTGGGGTCATGTTTGGAAATCCAGAAACAACTCCTGGTGGACGTGCTCTGAAATTCTACGCATCAGTCCGTTTGGATGTTCGTGGAAGCACACAAATCAAGGGAACTGGTGACCAAAAAGATACCAATGTCGGTAAAGAAACTAAAATCAAGGTCGTGAAAAACAAGGTGGCTCCACCATTTAAGGAAGCCTTCGTTGAAATCATGTACGGAGAAGGTATTTCTAAGACTGGTGAACTCTTGAAAATCGCAAGCGATTTGGATATCATCAAAAAAGCAGGAGCTTGGTACTCTTACAAGGATGAGAAAATCGGGCAAGGTTCTGAAAATGCTAAGAAATACTTGGCAGATAACCCAGAAATCTTTGATGAAATTGACCATCAAGTCCGTGTTCAATTTGGTTTGATTGATGGAGAGGAAGCTTCTGTAGAAGGCGTTGAAACTAAAAAAGATGAAGCAGTTCAAGCAGATTCTGTGAATGAAGAAGTAACTCTTGACCTAGGCGACGAACTTGAAATCGAAATTGAAGAATAAGGTGTCAAAGTAGTGGAGAACATCCGCTGCTTTTTTGGTTTTTGATTCAAGTTTTTAGATCATCTATAGTTTGCTGTTTCTTGTCGCTCCTCTAGAAAGCTGATATAATAGCCTTATGAATAAAAAACGAACAGTGGACCTGATACATGGTCCAATTCTTCCCTCGCTCTTAAGCTTCGCCTTCCCAATCTTGCTATCAAATATTTTTCAACAGCTCTATAATACTGCTGATGTCTTGATTGTTGGACGTTTCCTTGGTCAAGAATCCTTGGCTGCGGTAGGGGCGACGACAGCGATTTTTGACCTGATTGTAGGTTTTACTCTTGGTGTTGGTAATGGCATGGGGATTGTCATTGCCCGCTATTATGGAGCTCGGAATTTCACTAAAATCAAGGAGGCAGTGGCAGCCATCTGGATTTTAGGTGCTCTTTTGAGTATTGTAGTTATGCTGCTGGGATTTGTCGGTCTGTATCCACTCTTGCAATATTTAGATACTCCTGCAGAAATCCTTCCTCAGTCTTATCAATATATTTCTATGATTGTAACCTGTGTTGGTGTCAGCTTTGCTTATAATCTTTTTGCAGGCTTGTTGCGGTCTATTGGGGACAGTCTAGCTGCGCTTGGTTTTTTGATTTTCTCTGCTCTGGTCAATGTAGTTCTGGATCTCTATTTTATTACGCAATTGCATCTTGGAGTTCAATCCGCGGGACTTGCTACCATCATTTCGCAAGGCTTATCAGCGGTTCTTTGCTTTTATTATATTCGTAAGAGTGTGCCAGAACTTTTGCCTCAACTCAAGCATTTCAAATGGGATAAGGCCTTATACGCTGACCTCTTGGAGCAAGGTTTGGCTATGGGCTTGATGAGCTCAATTGTATCTATAGGCAGTGTGATTTTACAGTCTTCTGTTAATACCTTTGGTGCAGTGATTATTAGTGCCCAGACGGCAGCTCGACGCATTATGGCTTTCGCCCTTCTTCCGATGACCGCTATTTCTGCATCAATGACGACCTTTGCTTCACAGAATTTAGGTGCTAAGCGCCCAGACCGCATTGTTCAAGGTCTTCGAATCGGCAGTCGTTTAAGTATATCCTGGGCAGTTTTTGTTTGTGTCTTCCTCTTTTTTGCCAGTCCAGCCTTGGTTTCCTTTTTGGCTAGTTCGACGGATAGCTATCTGGTAGAAAATGGCAGTCTCTATCTACAAATCAGCTCAGCTTTTTATCCTATTTTGAGTCTCTTATTGATTTATCGCAATTGTTTGCAGGGTTTGGGGCAAAAAATCCTTCCTCTGGTTTCTAGCTTTATCGAACTAATCGGGAAAATCGCTTTTGTGGTTTTGATTATCCCTTGGGCAGGATATAAGGGAGTTATCCTTTGCGAACCCTTAATCTGGGTTGCCATGACCATTCAACTGTATTTCTCACTGTTTCGTCACCCCTTGATAAAAGAAGGCAAGGAAATTTTAGCAACTAAAGTGCTATCCTAGTTGTATTTACTGAATAAAATCCATTTCTTCTAGTGAAAATCGAAAAAACTTGTGTTATAATAAGAAAGATTAAAATGTGAAAAAAGGAGATTCCTAATGGGACGTAAATGGGCCAATATCGTAGCCAAGAAAACGGCTAAAGATGGAGCTAACTCTAAAGTATATGCAAAATTTGGTGTAGAAATCTATGTAGCAGCTAAAAAAGGTGATCCAGATCCAGAATCAAACTCAGCTTTGAAATTCGTTATCGACCGTGCTAAACAAGCTCAAGTGCCAAAACACGTTATCGATAAAGCTTTGGACAAGGCTAAAGGGAACACAGACGAAACCTTTACAGAAGGACGTTACGAAGGTTTTGGACCAAATGGTTCTATGTTGATCGTGGATACTTTGACTTCAAACGTTAACCGTACAGCGGCTAATGTCCGTGCAGCTTTTGGTAAAAACGGAGGAAACATGGGCGCTTCAGGTTCGGTTTCATACCTCTTTGACAACAAGGGAGTTATCGTATTTGCAGGTGAAGATGCGGATGCAGTCTTTGAACAATTGCTAGAAGCAGATGTGGATGTGGATGATGTAGAAGCAGAAGAAGGTACAATCACAGTTTACACAGCTCCAACTGACCTTCACAAGGCTATCGTTGCCCTTCGTGAGTCAGGTATCGAAGAATTCCAAGTGACTGAATTGGAAATGATTCCTCAGTCAGAAGTGGAATTGTCAGGCGATGACCTTGAAACCTTTGAAAAACTTTACAGCGTTCTTGAAGACGACGAAGACGTACAAAAGATCTACACAAACGTAGATGGATTCTAATAGAAAAACGAACAGTTTTACTAGCTGTTCGTTTTTTTGATATTTGAACTTAGACTCAGGTTTCAGAATCGTTTTGTTGCTTGTTTTTTTCTAGACCTAGACCGACTGCATGTTTTTGGACGAGCAAGAGCTGTCCATTGTCCTGTTTTGCAAAAGTTAAGGTAACAGTCTTGATATTGTCTCCAATGGAGATATAGGTGATTTTTTTCGTATTGTAAGCCCCAAGAGTGAAGTCAAACTCGGAATCTGGCTTTCCGTGTTTGTTGATAATATCCTCGTACTTGGTACCACCTTTTCCTTTGTTGTCAAGGTCACCTTCGATTAAGGCGTCGAACTGTTCTTGGGTCCAGGCGGAGGTATCGTCTGTCAAGTCGCTTTCTTCTTCGCGTTCCATTGAGGCACTCGTATCCATGTAGGAACGGTTAAACTCCTTGGCATACTCTTTGTAGACATCAGCGTATAGTACCTGAGTCGTAAAGAAAAGTACAACAGAGGCAACTGCAAGGGATGTTCCGATAATAGCCATTGTTTTCCGTTTTTTGAGGTTGACGATAAGGCCGATAATCCCCAAGATAAATGCGACGATGCCGATGAACAACGATGGATAGTTAATAAACGGGATCCAGGATCCTAAAAGTGCGATGGCTCCAAAAATAGTTGCTAAGATTCCTAAAACTCTTTGTTCTTCTGGTTTCATTTGAAAGTTTTCTCTCCTCATTAAGTGAATGGATTCCTACCCACAGTAGTGAGTGCTTATTATATAAAAAATATTGCCTAATGTCAATTTAAACTAAGATAGTTCTCACGGAAACTTTTTCTTGACAGCTTTTCTGAAAATGGTAAAATAGTTCTCATGAAAACTTATTTAGTTCCTAGGAGAACTAAATGCAATGGTTAGAAAGGAGTAAGTATGGATAAACCGATGTTAGTCTTTAAGCGTTTTGGTCATCAGATTCACCTGATGGTGCAAAAGGAAGCCAAACGTTGTGGTATTGAATTTATGGGTGGGCCTCAAGGGCAGGTTCTGCGTTTTTTAGATCATTGTGAACAAAAAGAGGAACTGGTCCTGATTAAGGATATCGAGCAGGAACTCAATATTACCAAATCTGTTGCGAGTAATTTGGTCAAGCGTATGGTGCAAAATGGTTTGGTGGAATTGGAGGCGAGTCCTAGCGATAAGCGGGCAAAATTTGTTCGTTTGACGGACAAAGCACGTTCTCAAATGAAGCAGGTTAAAGCCTTTTTTGAACGAATTGATAAGCAGTTGATGGAAGACATTGATGAAGATGAATTACTGATTTTTGAGAAAGTCCTTGCTCAACTACAGGAAAATATCAAGGGAATAGGAGGAGAGAATGAAGAAATTAGCCAAACGAATTAGTAGAAAAGAATGGGGGATGATTTTACTAGCTATTCTCTTTACTTGTTTTTCGGTCTATCTAGAGTTGGAAGTGCCGACCTATATCTCGAAAATTACGGATTTGCTAGGTAGCCAAGGAACTAATTTAGATGAGTTGTGGCAGCCGGCAAGCATGATGGTGGGAATGTCCTTTCTTGCCTTCTTGTCCGTAGTTGCAGTTGGATTTTTTGCATCCCGAGTGGCGGCTTCTTATACTAGTAGGTTGAGAAGTGATATTTTTAACCGAGTTTTGGATTACTCGCAGACAGAGATTAAGAAATTCTCTATTCCCAGTCTTTTAACTCGTACCACCAATGACATTACTCAAGTTCAAATGTTGATTACCATGGGCTTGCAAGTGGTAACACGTGGTCCGATTATGGCTATCTGGGCTATTGGGAAGATTTTAGGTCATTCAGAATACTGGCTCTGGGCCGTACTTGTGGCAGTGATTGTCAACGTCCTGATGACGACAGTTTTGATGACGCTAGCCTTTCCAAAACAGTCCTTGATTCAGGGGCTGACAGATAAACTGAACAGTATCACTCGTGAGAGTTTAACAGGTATTCGTGTCGTTCGCGCCTACAATGCAGAGGATTACCAAAATGAAAAATTTGCATCGGCAAATGATGAATTGACACGCTTGAATTTGTTTGTCAACCGTCTTATGGCTATTTTGAACCCTATCATGATGGGGATTTCAAGTGGTTTGAGTGTGGCGATTTACTGGATTGGGGCCTATGTGATTAACGACGCTGCTCCGATAGCGCGTCTGCCTCTCTTTAGTGACATGATTGTTTTCATGTCTTATGCTATGCAGGTTGTCATGGGCTTCCTTCTCATGGGAGCACTCTTCATCGTTCTTCCCCGAACTATGGTCTCTGCCAAGCGCATTAATCAAGTTTTAGATTTGCATTCTTCTATCCAAAAACCTGCTCAAGTGCAGCTGGCTGATGAAAACCTCAAAGGTCAGGTCGAATTTAAGGATGTGACCTTCCGCTATGCGGCAAATTCGGAGGCAGTTATCGAGCATGTTAGCTTTAGAGCAGAAGCTGGTCAAACAGTGGCCTTTATTGGGTCAACAGGTTCTGGTAAATCAACTCTGGTCAATCTGATTCCACGTTTCTACGATGTGTCAGCAGGAGAAATTCTGGTGGACGGTGTCAATGTTCAAGACTATGCTCTAGAAGATTTGCGCAACAAGGTTGGTTATATTCCCCAGAAAGCGGTTCTCTTTTCAGGTGATGTCAAGGACAATTTAGACTTTGGACAGAGTCAAGAAACACCGCTTAGTAATCAGGCTATGTGGCAAGCTTTGGAATTGGCCCAGTCTAAGAGCTTTATCGAAGACAAGGAAGCGGGCTTAGCGTCAGAAGTGGCCCAAGGAGGAACCAACTTCTCAGGTGGTCAAAGACAGCGTCTGGCAATTGCGCGTGCCTTGGCTCGGAAGCCAGAAATCCTCATCTTTGATGACTCCTTCTCAGCCTTGGACTACAAGACAGATCGAGTTCTTCGCCAAGAGCTAGCAGAGAAAACCAAGTCTATGACCAAACTCATCGTCGCACAGCGTATTTCAACAATTATGGATGCAGATTTGATTTTGGTCTTGGATCAAGGAAAAGTCGTGGGACAAGGCACCCACAAGGAACTTCTAGCTAATAACGAAGTTTACCAAGAAATTGCCTATTCACAACTATCGAAGGAGGAATTGGAACATGGAAAATAAGAAAATGTCTCTCTGGAAACAGAGTAAACCCTATCTTGCAGGCCTCCAGTTTGCCCTTCTAATCGCCTTTCTAGCAACAATCCTATCCAATATCATTACTGTTTATGGGCCAACCCGTATTAAGGAAATGACTAATATCATTGCCAGTGGTCTGGAAACAAGTGTGGATGTCGCGGCAGTTGCAGCTATTGGTGGTTTTTTGGCCGTCATTTATGTGATCGGACTTCTATCAAATTATTTGCAGGCCTTTCTGTTTACAACAGCTATTCAACGTTTTTCAGAGCGTTTGAGAAGAGCGATTGCAGAGAAAATCAATAGCCTACCATTGGGATATTTTGATGGGCACTCTCAGGGGGATACTTTGTCTCGTGTAACCAATGACGTTGACACTGCAGCACAGTCCCTGAATCAAAGTCTGGGAACAGTTCTTTCATCTAGTTTACTGGTCGTGGCAGTCTTGGTAACCATGTTTGGGATGAACTGGATTTTAGCCTTGGTGACGGTTGTTTCAACCCTTATTGGTTTTGTTTTCGTGTCCGTCTTTATGGGCAAATCCCAGGTCTTCTTTAAGAGTCAGCAACAAGATTTGGCAGCTGTCAATGGCTATGTGGAGGAAATGTACTCTGGCCATAATGTGGTGACCAGTTATAATGCCATCGAAAGTACGAAAGAAGAATTTGCGAAATTAAACCATCGTCTGTATGATAGTATCTGGAAATCTCAGTTTATTTCAGGGATTATGATGCCGATTATGATGTTTATTGGGAACTTTAGCTATGCCTTGGTGATTATCGTTGGTGCAGCCTTAGCCTTAAATGGGCACATCAGTATCGGGATTATCGTTGCATTTATGGCCTATGTTCGTATCTTCTCTCAGCCTCTTTCACAAATTGCCCAAGGGATTACTAGTCTTCAGCAGGCTAGTGCAGCCATGGGACGCGTCTTCGAATTCCTAGCTGAAGAGGAAATGGAAGACGAATCCCATAAAGAAAGACAATTGAGCGATATGAAAGGTCAAGTAGTCTTTGATCGAGTCTCCTTTGGTTATACACCTGATCGGACTATCATCCACGATTTTTCTGCGACGGCTCATGCAGGTCAAAAGGTTGCCATTGTCGGACCGACTGGGGCTGGTAAGACAACTATTGTCAATCTTTTGATGAAGTTCTATGAGATTGATAAGGGAAGTATCCGTATCGATGGTGTGGATACCAAGGATATGAAGCGTTCGGAAGTACACGATGCCTTTTCAATGGTCTTGCAGGATACTTGGCTCTTTGAAGGAACCATTCGCGACAATCTTATCTATAACCAAGAGGGGATTAGTGATGAGCGCGTGATTGAAGCCAGCAAGGCTGTAGGGATTCACCACTTTATCATGACACTACCAGATGGTTACGATACCGTCTTGGATGATACAGTGACCTTGTCTGTCGGACAAAAACAACTCTTGACTATCGCTCGTGCTTTGCTGAAAGATGCGCCACTCCTAATCCTAGATGAGGCGACTTCTTCTGTTGATACCCGTACAGAGGAATTGATTCAGAAAGCCATGGATCGTTTGATGGAGGGAAGAACTTCCTTTGTCATCGCTCACCGCTTGTCTACCGTCCGAAATGCTGATTTGATTCTTGTTATGAAGAATGGTAATATCATCGAGCAAGGAAATCATGATGAGCTGATGGCGCAAGCTGGTTTCTACGCTGACCTCTACAACAGTCAATTTACAGAAGACGAAGCAGAAGAATAAACCCAAAGAAGGCTTGACGGCCTTCTTTTTCTGCACTATACTAGAAGACAAGTGCTTCCCTATAAGCAAAATTTGAATAAGTGATGAGAAAATATATGAAAAATTATCAAGAATGGTATGACCACATTGCTGGTAACATTGGAAATAAGCCCTTTCTTCTGAGCTTGTTAAGAACTTTCAATCGGTTCATGACAGTAGTTATGCCTATGATTTATCTAACCTTGTTAGCAACTACCTATCTCCAACAAGGACTTGGGAAACAGGTCGGGATCTATTTGTTTATTCCAGCGTCAGGTTTTGTGATTTTGTCCTTTCTTCGTAAGAAAATCAATGCCCCTAGGCCTTATGAGGAATGGACTATTAAACCCTTGCTTGACAGAGATAGTCCTGGTCAGTCAATGCCCAGTCGTCATGTCTTTTCAGCAACCATTATCTCCATGGCTTGCTTACATGCTAGTTTATCTGTAGGGGTTATCTTGTTGGTCTTGTCAGCTTTCCTCGGTCTAGTAAGAGTCTTAGGGGGAGTGCATTATCCCAAGGATGTAGTGGTTGGCTATATTTGTGGTCTTGTGTGGGGTGTGATTTTATTTCTATGTTGACCTGTAAGTTAAGGTAGCCTTACAACCACTTACGGATCTAAAGTAACCACTTGCTTTTTTGCTCTTGTTTTCTTATTTTTCCTTTGATATAGTAGAGTCAGAAAGGAGATGGAATGAAGTTACGAATCGAAATTGACAGCAATTTAGAGGAAACTGAAATTGTCATCAAGGCAGCGGCTTTGACAGATGAGATTGCGGATTTACAGCGCCTCTTGCAAGAATCCAAGTCTCCTAGGTTGATTTTTTACAAGGGGACGGGTGAATATTATCTGGACTTGTCGGAAATTCTTTTCTTTGAAACAGAGGGGAACAAGATTTACGCCCATACACAGAAAGATGCCTACGAGGTTCGACTTAAACTCTATGAGTTAGAGTCTATCCTGCCCCGTTATTTCAGTCGAGTATCCAAGTCGACCATTGCTAATATTCGGCAAGTTTACTCGGTTGACAAGTCCTTTTCAGGAACGGGCACCATTTCCTTTTATCAAACCCACAAGGAGGTTCATGTCTCACGGCATTACCAATCCCTCCTAAAAGAAAATCTAAGAAACATGAGGTAAGAACATGAAAAAGAAAGCATTTGGTATTGTGTTGCTAGTATTGGCAGCTTTAATATTATTACAAGGAAATTTTGGAATCCCTTCATTCGGTGGGCAAATTTGGCCCTTGCTTGGTATTGCATTTTTTGCCTATCAATCAGTTGGAGCTTTGTTGCGTCGTCACTTAACTTCAGCCTCTTTTACAGCTCTAGTAGCCTTAATGATTGCTAACCACTTTTATGGCATTTTACCAATTCCTAATCAGTCATTGTTCTGGGCAAGTATTTTAATCGTAATGGGTGTCAGCGCACTCACTCATTCTAACAGAACTTGGAATGGGAAAAAATGGTGGTATGATGGTAAAAAGACCATTCTTACAGATAAGGAAGTTGCTTTTGGGACTGGGACTTTCTACAAGCAAAATCAAGAATTGGTAGACGACCAAGTAGAAGTTGGTTTTGGAAATGCTAAGATATATTACGACAATGCAGAGATTTTAGGAGATACTGCAAGCCTGAAAGTAGAAGTTGGTTTTGGCAATGCAGTTATCTATGTTCCCCAACATTGGCGAGTGGATTTGAAGGTGGAAACTTTCTGTGGTGTAGCCAAGGCAGATACTTCTCTAGCTCCAACCAGTAAAACTTTGATTATACGTGGAGATGTGGCTTTTGGAAAGTTGGGGATTGTCTACGTTAAATAAAAAAATCTTCCAATCCCCTTGCAAAAATGAAGAAAGTGTGATAACATAGTACAGTATGTGGTGCTAGCACATCCGCTATATTAGATCTAATAGGAGGAAAACACAATGGCTAAAGTATGTTACTTTACAGGTCGTAAGACTGTATCAGGAAACAACCGTTCACACGCGATGAACCAAACAAAACGTGCCGTAAAATCAAACCTTCAAAAAGTTACTGTTCTTATCGATGGTAAACCTAAAAAAGTTTGGGCTTCAGCTCGTGCTTTGAAATCAGGTAAAGTTGAACGCGTTTAATAATAAAAGTAAGGAGACCTTAGGGTCTTTTTTCTTTTACTGTAGATATAAAATCATTTGAAAAATAGAGTAAATATCCGCTGATACAGTATTCTGCTTTTACACTTGGGCTGAAATATGATAAAATAGAGTATCAACTAGTTGAGGTAAAAAGGATGACTGTAAAAATTAATACAAAAGATGGTCAAATCGAACTAACAGATGAAGTGATTGCAACCGTCGTAGGTGGAGCAGCAACTGAAATTTTTGGTGTGGTCGGTATGGCTAGTAAAAATGCCCTCAAAGATAATTTCCAAGCCCTTCTAGGTAAGGAAAATTATTCTAAAGGTGTCGTCGTAAAGGCGGCCGAAGATGGCAGTATTGCAGTTGATGTATATACCGTGTTGAGCTACGGAACAAAGATTAGCGAAGTGTCAAAAAACATTCAAGAGCGTGTTCGTTTTAGTTTGGAAAACCAACTTGGAATTACTGCTCAGACTGTAAATGTCTACATTCAAAATATCAAAGTTGTAGGAGAATAACCGTGTCAAAAATTACTACTAGCTTATTTCAAGAAATGGTGCAGGCTGCATCAACTCGCTTGAATAAGCAAGCTGAATATGTCAATTCATTAAACGTCTTTCCAGTTCCAGATGGAGATACTGGAACAAACATGGGAATGACCATTGAAAATGGAGCTAAAGAAGTTGCAGACAAGCCAGCTTCTACAGTTGGCGAGGTAGCGAGCATTCTTGCCAAAGGTCTTTTGATGGGTGCGCGTGGAAACTCAGGCGTTATTACGTCTCAGCTTTTCCGTGGATTTTCACAAGCTATCAAGGATAAAGATGAGTTAACAGGTCAAGACTTGGCCCTTGCCTTCCAATCAGGTGTGGAAGTTGCCTATAAGGCAGTGATGAAACCAGTTGAAGGAACGATTTTGACAGTTTCTCGTGGGGCTGCTATCGGTGCTAAGAAAAAAGCTGAGCAAACAGATGACGCTGTTGAAGTCATGCGCGCAGCCTTGGAAGGTGCTAAAACAGCTCTAGCTAAAACACCAGACATGCTTCCAGTATTGAAAGAAGTTGGCGTTGTGGACTCAGGTGGTCAAGGACTGGTCTTTATCTACGAAGGTTTCCTTTCAGCCCTTACTGGTGAATATATCGCATCTGAGGACTTTGTAGCGACTCCGGCCAACATGAGTGAAATGATCAATGCAGAGCACCACAAGTCTGTAGCTGGTCATGTAGCGACTGAGGATATCACCTTTGGTTACTGTACTGAAATCATGGTAGCTCTTAAGCAAGGCCCAACCTATGCCAAAGATTTTGACTACGATGAATTCCGTAACTACTTGAATGAGCTTGGAGATTCTCTCCTCGTTGTTAATGATGATGAAATCGTCAAAGTCCATGTCCATACAGAAGATCCAGGTCTTGTTATGCAAGAAGGTCTCAAATATGGTAGCTTGGTCAAGGTAAAAGTTGACAATATGCGTAACCAACACGAAGCGCAGGTTGAGAAAGAAGCTGCTCAAGTTAGCAAACCAGCTGAAGAAAAAGAGTATGCTTTGATTGCTGTGGTGGCTGGTAAAGGTCTAGCAGATATCTTCCGTTCTCAAGGTGTGGATTATGTTATCGAGGGCGGTCAAACCATGAACCCTTCAACAGAAGACTTTATCAAGGCTGTTGAACAGGTTAACGCTCGTAACATCATCTTCCTGCCAAACAACAAAAACATCTTCATGGCAGCTCAATCTGCAGCAGAAGTTTTGGAACAACCAGCAGTAGTGGTGGAAGCTCGTACTTTGCCACAAGGTTTGACAAGTCTTCTCGCCTTTGATCCAAGTAAGTCCATAGAAGAAAACCAAGAGCGTATGACTGCTGCTCTTAGCGATGTCGTTAGTGGAAGCGTCACAACAGCTGTGCGTGATACAACCATTGATGGCTTAGAAATCCATGAAAACGATAATCTAGGTATGGTGGATGGGAAAATCCTCGTGTCAAACCCTGATATGCACCAAACCTTGACTGAAACATTGAAACATATGTTGGATGAAGATAGTGAAATTGTAACCTTCTATGTTGGTGAAGACGGAAGTGAAGAACTTGCCAATGAAATTGCCCAAGAAATCGCAGAAGAATTCGAAGATGTTGAAGTAGAGATTCACCAAGGCCAACAACCAGTTTACCCATACTTATTTAGTGTGGAATAAGATTAATGAAGAACTGAGAAATCAGTTCTTTTTTCTTTTTTAGTAAATGAAATCGGTATCTTTTTAATAAAAACAAAAATAACATTCATAAATAAACGTTAAAATAGAAAATTCAGAAAATTTCTTCTTTTCTCTTGAAAAATTTTGAAAAAATGGTATGATAGTAACAAGTTATTTTTAAGAGAAGAGAAAGGGGAACAATGGAGAAAATCAGTTTAGAATCTCCTAAGACGGGGTCGGATCTAGTTTTGGAAACACTTCGTGATTTAGGAATTGATACCATCTTTGGTTATCCTGGTGGTGCGGTCTTGCCTTTGTATGATGCGATATATAATTTTAAAGGCATTCGCCACATTCTAGGACGCCATGAGCAAGGTTGTTTGCATGAAGCTGAAGGTTATGCCAAATCAACTGGAAAGTTGGGTGTTGCCGTCGTTACTAGCGGACCGGGAGCAACAAATGCTATTACAGGGATTGCGGATGCCATGAGCGACAGTGTTCCCCTTTTGGTCTTTACAGGTCAGGTGGCGCGAGCAGGGATTGGGAAGGATGCCTTCCAGGAGGCAGACATTGTGGGAATTACCATGCCAATCACTAAGTACAATTACCAAGTTCGGGAGACAGCTGATATCCCTCGAATCATTACGGAAGCTGTCCATATCGCAACTACAGGTCGACCAGGGCCAGTTGTCATTGACCTACCTAAAGACGTATCTGCTTTAGAAACCGACTTCATCTATTCACCAGAAGTGAACCTACCAAGCTATCAACCGACTCTTGAGCCGAATGATATGCAAATCAAGAAAATTTTGAAGCAATTGTCCAAAGCTAAAAAACCAGTCTTGTTAGCTGGTGGGGGGATTAGTTATGCTGAAGCAGCTGCAGAATTAAATGAATTTGCAGAACGCTATCAAATCCCGGTGGTAACCAGTCTTTTGGGACAAGGAACGATTGCAACGAGTCATCCACTCTTCCTTGGAATGGGAGGTATGCACGGGTCATTCGCAGCTAATATTGCCATGACGGAAGCGGACTTTATGATTAGTATTGGTTGTCGTTTCGATGACCGCTTGACGGGGAATCCTAAGACCTTCGCTAAGAATGCTAAGGTTGCTCACATTGATATTGACCCAGCCGAGATTGGCAAGATTATCAGTGCAGATATTCCTGTAGTTGGAGATGCTAAGAAAGCTTTGCAAATGTTGTTGGCGGAACCAACTGTTCATAACAATACTGAGAAATGGATTGAAAAAGTTACCAAAGACAAGAACCGCGTTCGTTCTTATGATAAGAAAGAGCGTGTGGTTCAGCCGCAAGCTGTTATTGAACGCATCGGTGAGTTGACGAATGGTGATGCCATTGTGGTAACAGACGTTGGTCAACACCAAATGTGGACAGCTCAGTATTATCCTTACCAAAATGAACGTCAGTTAGTGACTTCAGGTGGTTTGGGAACCATGGGATTCGGAATTCCAGCAGCAATCGGTGCTAAAATTGCTAACCCAGATAAGGAAGTAGTCTTGTTCGTTGGGGATGGTGGTTTCCAAATGACTAACCAGGAATTGGCTATTTTGAACATTTACAAGGTGCCAATCAAGGTGGTTATGCTGAACAACCACTCACTTGGAATGGTTCGCCAATGGCAGGAATCCTTCTATGAAGGTAGAACATCTGAGTCAGTCTTTGACACCCTTCCAGATTTCCAATTGATGGCACAAGCTTACGGTATTAAAAACTATAAGTTTGACAATCCTGAGACCTTGGCTCAAGATCTTGAAGTCATCACTGAGAATGTTCCTATGCTAATCGAGGTAGATATTTCTCGTAAGGAACAGGTGTTACCAATGGTACCAGCTGGTAAGAGTAATCATGAGATGTTGGGGGTGAAGTTCCATGCGTAGAATGTTAACAGCAAAACTACAAAATCGATCAGGAGTCCTCAATCGCTTTACCGGTGTCCTGTCTCGTCGTCAGGTTAATATCGAAAGTATCTCTGTTGGAGCAACAGAAGATCCGAATGTATCGCGTATCACCATTATTATTGATGTAGCTTCTCATGATGAGGTGGAGCAAATCATTAAGCAACTTAATCGTCAGATTGATGTGATTCGCATTCGAGATATTACAGACAAGCCTCATTTGGAGCGCGAGGTAATTTTGGTTAAGATGTCAGCGCCAGCTGAGAAGCGAGCTGAGATTCTAGCGATTATTCAACCTTTCCGTGCAACGGTGGTAGACGTAGCACCAAGCTCGATTACTATTCAGATGACAGGAAATGCTGAAAAGAGTGAAGCTCTATTGCGAGTCATTCGACCATACGGTATTCGCAATATCGCTCGTACGGGTGCAACTGGATTTACCCGCGATTAATACTCTTCGAAAATCAAATTCAAATCACGTCAGCTTTGCCTTGCCGTAGGTATATGTTACTGACTCCGTCAGTCTTATTTACAACCTCAAAGCAGTGCTTTGAGCAGCCTGCGGCTAGTTTCCTAATTTGCTCTTTGATTTTCATAGAGTATAAAAATATTTTAAATTTGTTAAACCAGCCTAACAGGCAATAAATAATAGAAAAGAGAGAAAAAACTATGGCAGTTCAAATGGAATACGAAAAAGATGTTAAAGTAGCAGCACTTGACGGTAAAAAAATCGCCGTTATCGGTTATGGTTCACAAGGACATGCGCATGCTCAAAACTTGCGTGATTCAGGTCGCGATGTTATCATCGGTGTACGTCCAGGTAAATCTTTTGACAAAGCAAAAGAAGATGGATTTGACACTTACACAGTAGCAGAAGCAACTAAATTGGCTGATGTTATCATGATTTTGGCACCAGACGAAATCCAACAAGAATTGTACGAAGCAGAAATCGCTCCAAATTTGGAAGCTGGAAATGCAGTTGGATTTGCCCATGGTTTCAACATTCACTTTGAATTTATCAAAGTTCCTGCAGATGTAGATGTCTTCATGTGTGCTCCTAAAGGACCAGGACACTTGGTACGTCGCACTTACGAAGAAGGATTTGGTGTACCAGCACTTTACGCAGTATACCAAGATGCAACAGGAAATGCTAAAAACATTGCTATGGACTGGTGTAAAGGTGTTGGAGCAGCTCGTGTAGGTCTTCTTGAAACAACTTATAAAGAAGAAACTGAAGAAGATTTGTTTGGTGAACAAGCTGTACTTTGTGGTGGTTTGACTGCCCTTATCGAAGCAGGTTTCGAAGTCTTGACAGAAGCAGGTTACGCTCCAGAATTGGCATACTTTGAAGTTCTTCACGAAATGAAATTGATCGTCGACTTGATCTACGAAGGTGGATTCAAGAAAATGCGTCAATCAATTTCAAACACTGCTGAGTACGGTGACTATGTATCAGGTCCACGTGTAATTACTGAGCAAGTTAAAGAAAACATGAAAGCTGTCTTGGCAGACATCCAAAATGGTAAATTTGCAAATGACTTTGTAAATGACTATAAAGCTGGACGTCCAAAATTGACTGCTTACCGTGAACAAGCAGCTAACCTTGAAATTGAAAAAGTTGGTGCAGAATTGCGTAAAGCAATGCCATTCGTTGGTAAAAACGACGATGATGCATTTAAAATCTATAACTAATTGATAGAAATTAAGGTGAAGGCGAGTTGGGGGACTAACTCGCTTTTATAATCAATTCATCTCTTTTTAAAAGATGTATTACGATAAGTTTGAAATAGTCTAGGAGAAAATGATGTTAAGTTCAAAAGATATAATCAAGGCTCATAAAGTCTTGAACGGTGTGGTTGTGAATACCCCACTGGATTATGACCATTATTTATCGGAGAAGTATGGTGCTAAGATTTATTTGAAAAAGGAAAATGCCCAACGTGTTCGTTCTTTTAAAATTCGTGGTGCCTATTATGCTATTTCTCAGCTCAGCAAGGAAGAGCGTGAACGAGGAGTAGTCTGCGCTTCTGCGGGAAATCATGCACAGGGCGTTGCCTATACTTGTAATGAAATGAAAATTCCTGCAACTATTTTCATGCCCATCACTACTCCGCAACAAAAGATTGGTCAGGTTCGCTTTTTTGGTGGGGATTTCGTAACCATTAAACTAGTTGGAGATACCTTTGATGCCTCAGCTAAAGCAGCTCAAGAATTTACACTCTCTGAAAACCGTACCTTTATTGATCCCTTTGATGATGCCCATGTTCAAGCTGGTCAAGGGACAGTTGCTTATGAGATTTTAGAAGAAGCTCGAAAAGAATCGATTGATTTCGATGCTGTTTTGGTCCCTGTTGGAGGCGGAGGTCTCATTGCTGGAGTTTCGACTTATATCAAGGAAACAAGTCCAGAAATTGAAGTTATCGGAGTAGAGGCTAATGGGGCACGTTCCATGAAAGCTGCCTTTGAAGCTGGTGGACCTGTTAAACTCAAAGAAATTGACAAATTTGCGGATGGGATTGCTGTACAAAAGGTAGGTCAATTGACCTATGAAGCAACTCGTCAACATGTTCAAACCTTAGTAGGTGTCGATGAGGGACTGATTTCTGAAACCTTGATTGACCTTTACTCTAAGCAAGGTATTGTCGCAGAACCTGCTGGAGCGGCTAGTATCGCTTCTTTAGAGGTTTTGGCTGAATATATCAAGGGGAAAACCATTTGTTGTATCATTTCTGGAGGAAATAATGATATCAACCGTATGCCGGAAATGGAAGAGCGTGCCTTGATTTATGATGGGATTAAGCATTACTTTGTGGTCAATTTTCCACAGCGTCCGGGGGCTTTGCGTGAGTTTGTAAATGATATCTTGGGGCCAAATGATGATATCACACGTTTTGAGTATATCAAACGAGCTAGCAAGGGGACAGGCCCAGTATTGATTGGGATTGCCCTGGCAGATAAGCATGATTATGCAGGCTTGATTCGTCGAATGGAAGGTTTTGATCCATCTTATATTAACTTAAATGGTAATGAAACGCTCTATAATATGCTTGTCTGAGGACTAATAAAAAAAATATCATATTATTTGCACAACTGATGTATAGGTGCTATAATGAGAGTGAAGAAAGGGGGCGATTCCTATGGACTTAGGAAATCGATTACGCTATTTCTATCACAAGTCATTATAGTACCTATGTTTTTTGATTCAGTTTATAGTAAGGGAGTAAAATTACTTGTTATATATAAGGAGTATTTTTAGAATCCGCTGTTTTATATATGTCTAATCTGAAATTTGGTTAAATATAATAGGAATTAGAAAAAATAATCAATACTAATGAAAAACCTTATACTGAACTGACTGCGAAGAGTGATGAGATACTAAGAAGATAAAAACAGTAGAAAATGTTGAAAGATAGGATACTATTGTTTCTTAATTACTAATCTTTTATTGATTTAAAGAAACAAAAAAGGAAGATAAAGTAAATAAATAGTACCAGTTGAGCAAGTGAAAAGTGCTTATAAAGGCAGGAAGAATAGTAAAGAAGGAGAAGAGAAAGAATAGTTGCTAATAGTGTAGAGAGAAAGATTTTCGCTATTAGAAATGTCCTTTTAAAGTTGGATAAATAGAATAAAGTTGAGTATAAAACCTGTCTAACCTATCTCGAACTGGTATTTGTAAATCATGAATATTTTTACAAGCAAAAGATTTAATAATACAATTATTTTAAAGGTATTTGCTAATGGTTTATAGCAAGGGAAAACCTATATATTATCGGCTTTAATAAGATAGTAATAGAAAAATAAATCATTAATTTTATTGAATATATGTTTTTTTATTGACAAAAGTCATAAAAACGTATACAATTAAATATCGTAAAGAAGAAAATAGGAGAAGGACATGGCTAAGTCAAACTTTGAAAAAGTAGAATCAGTTGTTGGCTGGGTTCGTGATAAGAAAATCACAGGCTACCGTATCTCTAAAGAAACGAATGCGCGTGAAATGTCTATCATTGCTCTAGCGCAGGGTCGTGCAAAAGTAAAAAATATTTCATTTGAAACAGCTCTAGGTTTAATTGATTTCTATGATAAAAATCATGAAAAATTTGAAGATTAATCTTTGGATAATGGTGGATTCTTGAATAGGGTCTGCCTTTTCATTTTTTGGCTAGTAAAAAGACTGCACGGTTGATGCAGCCTTTTCTTTTTATTTGAGATAGCGTTGAAGGAATTCTTTTGTACGGTCTTCTTTAGGATTGGTGAAGAGGTCTTCTGGTTTGCCTTCTTCAGCAATCACACCCTTATCCATAAAGATAACACGGTGAGAGACGTCACGGGCGAATTCCATTTCGTGGGTTACGACAATCATAGTCAAGCCTTCCTGAGCCAGATCTTGCATGATTTTGAGGACTTCTCCAACCATTTCTGGATCGAGAGCTGATGTTGGTTCATCAAAGAGAATGGCGTCCGGATTCATTGAAAGGGCACGAGCGATGGCTACACGTTGTTTTTGACCACCTGAGAGTTGTTTTGGTTTGGCTTGCCAGTAGCGTTCTCCCATGCCGACCTTTTCTAGGTTTTCTTTGGCAATCTTTTCAGCTTCTGTACGTTCGCGTTTAAGGACAGTTGTCTGAGCGACAATTGTGTTTTCAAGTACGTTAAGATTTTCAAAGAGGTTAAAGGATTGGAACACCATCCCCAACTTTTCACGGTATTGCGTGAGGTCATAGCCTTTTTCGAGGACGTTTTGTCCATGATAAAGGATTTGTCCATCAGTTGGCGTTTCAAGGAGGTTAATGGAGCGTAGGAAGGTTGATTTTCCGCTTCCAGAGCTTCCGATGATAGAGATAACTTCTCCCTTGTGGACAGTGAGAGAAATGTCTTTTAGCACTTCGTTTTGTCCATAGGATTTTTTGAGGTGTTTAATTTCAAGGATTGCTTGTGGCATTATTTCAAATCCTCCGTTTGCATTTGGTTAGCACCTGTAGTATAGGTATCCATGTCCATGCGGCGTTCGATGAAGCGTAGGATACGTGTTACGGTGAAGGTGAGGACAAAGTAAATCACGGCGATGATTGTAAATGTCTGGAAGTATTGATAGGTTTGTGTTGCCACGGTATTTCCTGAGAAATAAAGTTCGACAACAGAGATAACGTTCAATACAGATGTATCTTTGATATTGATGACAAATTCATTACCAGTTGCTGGTAGGATGTTACGGACTACTTGAGGTAGGACAATCTTACGCATGGTTTGGTTATGAGTCATACCAAGAGCAGTCGCAGCTTCAAATTGTCCCTTGTCAACTGCCAGGATACCACCACGGACGATTTCAGTCATGTAGGCACCGGTATTGATTGAAACGATGAAGATAGCAGCTAGTGTACGGTCAAGGTTGATACCGAAAGCTTGGGCAGTTCCATAGTAGATAACCATCGATTGAACAATCATTGGTGTACCACGGAAAATTTCGATATAGACATTGAGAATCCAGCCGACTAGTTTTTGTAGGCCATAAATGGCTTTATTCTCAGATAGAGGAGCAGTACGGAAGACACCAATGGCAAGGCCGATAATGAGACCTATGATGGTTCCGACGATAGAGATTAAAAGAGTGATACCAGCACCACGTAAGAGTTGTTGCCAGTTTTCAGAAAGAATTTTAGCGACTTGGCTAAAGAAACTACTGCTAGTCTCTTCAGTTGTTGTAGCTTCGGCAGGTTGTTCCTTGATCATACGATCCATCAAGGCAACTTGGTCATCTTTTGAAATGGTTTCAATGCTGGCATTGATTTGGCTAATACGATTGTCATCTTTACGAAGTCCGATGGCAATCGCTGTATCTTCTTCTCCAGTTTTGAAACCAGGTTCTACTTGGACCATCTTAAACTTAGAGTTCGCAGCTTCAGCGGTCAGAGCTTCTGGGCGTTCAGAAACATAGGCATCGATGACACCAGCTTCAAGAGCTTGGCGCATTTGAGCGAAGTCTCCCATGGCTGTTTCTTTTTTAGCACCTGGTATTTGTGAGATCAAGTCATAAAGGTAAACACCTTGTTGAGAAGTGATTTTCGCACCATTAAAGTCATCCAAAGATTTGGCGTTTGCATAGGCAGAATCTTTTTTGACTAGTAGAACAGGTTCGCTAGTGTAGTAGCTGCTTGAAAAGGCAATTTCTTGTTTGCGTTCTGCAGTTGGACTCATACCTGCGATAATCATATCGATCTTACCAGAAGTAAGGGCAGGGACTAGACCTTCCCACTTGGTTTTAACAACCAAAGGTTCTTTACCTAAGTCCTTAGCGATTTTCTTGGCGATTTGAACATCGTATCCGTTGGCATACTGGTTGGTCCCATCGATTTTGACAGCTCCATTGCTATCATCGTCCTGAGTCCAGTTAAAGGGAGCATATGCTGCTTCCATCCCGATGCGTAAATATTCATCAGCTTGAGCAACATTGACAAGTCCCAGCATCAGCAAGAGACTTGTGAAAATAGATAAGTATATTTTTCTCATGATTTCTCCTATTTCTAATCTATTAAAAAATAACTGTCTCCTATTTTATCGAAAAAAACTCTATTTTTCAATATAGGTAAGCCCTTACTTATGAAAAAATGATATAATGATAACAAAGATAAAAAGGGGGCTTAGTTGATGAAAAAAACTTTTTTCTTACTGGTGTTAGGCTTGTTTTGCCTTCTTCCACTCTCTGTTTTTGCCATTGATTTCAAGATAAACTCTTACCAAGGGGATTTGTATATTCATGCAGACAATACGGCAGAATTTAGACAAAAGATAGTTTATCAGTTTGAGGAGGACTTTAAGGGCCAAATCGTGGGACTTGGACGTGCTGGCAAGATGCCTAGTGGATTTGACATTAATCCTCATCCAAAGGTTCAGGCCGCGAAAAACGGTGCTGAACTGACAGATGTTACGAGCGAAGTGATAGAAGGAGCAGATGGTTATACTGTTAAAGTTTATAATCCAGGCCAGGAAGGCGACACAGTTGAAGTTGACCTTGTCTGGAATTTAAAGAATTTGCTTTTCCTTTATGATGATATCGCTGAATTAAATTGGCAACCTCTGACAGATAGTTCAGGAACTATTGGAAAGTTTGAATTTCATGTAAGGGGAGACAAGGGGGCTGAAAAACTCTTTTTCCATACAGGGAAACTTTTTAGAGAGGGAACGATTGAAAAGAGTAACCTTGATTATACTATCCGTTTAGACAATCTTCCGCCTAAGCGTGGAGTTGAATTGCATGCCTACTGGCCTCGAACTGATTTTGCTAGCGCTAGGGATCAGGGATTGAAAGGAAATCGTTTAGAAGAGTTTAATAAGATAGAAGACTCGATTTTTAAAGAAAAAGAGCAAAGTAAACAACTCGTTACTTGGGTCTTCCCTTCGATACTTTCTATCTCCTTGTTATTAAGTGTCTGCTTCTATTTTATTTATAGAAGAAAGACCACTCCTTCTGTCAAATATGCCAAAAATCATCGTATCTATGAACCACCGATGGAATTAGAGCCTATGGTTTTATCAGAGGCTGTCTACTCGACCTCCTTGGAGGAAGTGAGTCCTCTAACAAAAGGAGCAGGTAAATTTACCTTTGACCAACTTATTCAAGCTACCTTGCTAGATGTGATAGACCGTGGGAATGTCTCTATTATTTCAGAAGGAGATGCAGTTGGCTTGAGACTGGTGAAAGAAGATGGCTTGTCAAGTTTTGAGATAGACTGTCTAAATCTGGCCTTTTCAGGCAAAAAAGAAGCAACTCTTTCCAATTTGTTTGCGGATTACAAGGTATCTGATAGTCTTTATCGTAGAGCAAAAGCCTCTGATGAAAAACGGATTCAAGCAAAGGGGCTTCAACTCAAATCTTCTTTTGAAGAAGTATTGAACCAGATGCAAGAAGGAGTGAGAAATCGGGTTATCTTCTGGGGACTTCCAGATTATTATCGTCCTTTAACTGGTGGGGAAAAGGCCTTGCAATTAGGTATGGGTGTCTTGACTATCTTGCCCCTATTTATCGGATTTGGTTTGTTCTTGTACAGTTTAGACGTTTATGGCTATCTTTTCCTCCCCTTGCCTATACTTGGTTTTCTAGGTTTGGTTTTGGCTGTTTTCTATTATTGGAAGCTTCGATTAGATAATCGTGATGGTGTCCTAAATGAAGCAGGAGCAGAAGTATACTATCTCTGGACCAGTTTTGAAAATATGTTGCGTGAGATTGCACGATTGGATCAGGCTGAATTGGAAAGTATTGTGGTCTGGAATCGCCTCTTGGTCTATGCGACCTTATTTGGCTATGCAGACAAGGTCAGTCATTTGATGAAGGTTCATCATATTCAAGTGGAAAATCCAGATATCAATCTCTATGTAGCTTATGGCTGGCACAGTATGTTTTATCATTCAAGCGCGCAAATGAGCCATTATGCCAGCATCGCAAATACAGCAAGTACCTATTCCGTATCTTCTGGAAGTGGAAGTTCTGGCGGTGGCTTCTCTGGAGGCGGTGGCGGTGGAAGTATCGGCGCCTTTTAAAGAGAACTGCCATAGACTGAAAAAGTATGCTATAATGGAAGATAGAAAAAAGGAGTAATCTATGTATCTTATTGAAATTTTAAAATCTATCTTCTTCGGGATTGTTGAAGGAATTACGGAATGGTTGCCGATTTCCAGTACAGGTCACTTGATTTTGGCAGAGGAATTTATCCAATACCAAGATCAAAATGAAGCCTTTATGTCCATGTTTAATGTAGTGATTCAGCTTGGTGCGATTTTAGCAGTCATGGTCATTTACTTTAACAAGCTCAATCCTTTCAAGCCGACTAAGGACAAGCAGGAAGTTCGTAAGACTTGGAGACTGTGGTTGAAGGTCTTAGTTGCCACTTTGCCTTTACTTGCCGTCTTTAAATTTGATGATTGGTTTGATACCCACTTCCATAACATGGTTTCTGTTGCTCTTATGTTGATTATCTATGGAATTGCCTTTATCTATTTGGAAAAGCGCAATAAAGCTCGTGCTATCGAACCAAGTGTAACAGAGTTGGACAAGCTTCCTTATACGACAGCCTTCTATATCGGACTCTTCCAAGTTCTTGCCCTTTTACCAGGAACCAGTCGTTCAGGTGCAACGATTGTCGGTGGTTTGTTAAATGGAACCAGTCGTTCAGTTGTGACAGAATTTACCTTCTATCTTGGAATTCCTGTTATGTTTGGAGCTAGTGCATTAAAGATTTTCAAATTTGTGAAAGCAGGACAGCTCTTGAGCTTTGGGCAATTGTTCTTGCTCTTGGTTGCGATGGGAGTCGCTTTTGCAGTCAGCATGGTGGCTATTCGCTTTTTGACAAGCTATGTAAAAAAACACGACTTTACCCTTTTCGGTAAATACCGCATCGTGCTTGGTAGTGTTTTGCTACTTTACAGTTTTGTCCGTTTATTTGTATAAGAAAAAACCTTGAAGGGTCCACTCTTCAAGGTTTTAAAATCCAGTCATGGTAATCCCCAACAGGCGGACACCTCTTTCTTTCTCGCTTAACTCTTCATAGAGTTGCAGGGCTATTTGGCTTATCTGGCTAGCATCCTGTGTTTTTTGAGTCAGACTTTTTCGTTTGGTAAGAGTTGAAAAGTCCTCGTAGCGGATTTTCAAAATGACAATTTTTCCAGCTTTTTCTTGTTGACTGAGATTGAGAGCGACTCTTTCTGATAGAAGAGTCAGCTCTTTTTTGATATCTTCCTCGGCACGGAGAATCTTCCCGTAGGTTTTCTCCTTGCCGATTGATTTACGGATGCGATTGGATTTGACGGGGGAATTGTGGATGCCACGAGCCTTTCGATACAGGTCATAGCCCAGTCTGCCAAAGCGGTCTATTAGGGTCACTTCAGGAACTTCAAGTAGGTCAGCTCCAGTAAAAACACCCATCTGATGAAGGCGTTCCACCGTCTTTTTTCCTACTCCATGAAACTTGGAAATATCCATTTGTTTGAGAAAATCCTCAGCCTGATCAGGTAGAATCACTGTCAGACCATGTGGCTTTTGATAGTCACTGGCCATTTTAGCTAAGAATTTGTTGTAAGAAACGCCGGCAGAAGCAGTTAGATGGAGTTCTTGCCAGATATCCTCTTGAATGAGGCGAGCGATTTTGACCGCTGACTTGAGACCGAGTTTATTTTCTGTTACATCCAAATAGGCTTCGTCGATGCTCATGGGTTCAATCAAATCTGTATAGCGCTTAAAAATAGCTCGAATCTGGAGTCCCACAGCTTTGTATTTCTCATAATTTCCTGAGATAAAGACGGCCTGGGGACAACGTTCATAAGCTTCCTTAGAGCTCATGGCTGAATGGACACCAAAAGCTCGCGCCTCATAGCTACAAGTGGAAACGACACCACGCCCACCTGTTTGCCGAGGGTCGCTTCCGATAATGACAGGTTTTCCTCTGAGTTTAGGATTATCTCTGATTTCCACCGCAGCAAAAAAGGCATCCATGTCAATATGGATGATTTTTCTTGACAAATCATTTAATAATGGAAAAATCAACATGCTTATCGCCTTTTTACTGCTTATTTTCTTTTATTATACCCTTTTTTCTGAAAAAAAGAAAAAAGGACTTTATTTTTTCAAAAATATAATACAGTTCGGGGAAAAATATAGACTGTTTTAGAAAAGAAAGTGTAAAAACAGGGGATTTCCACTTGTTGAAATCGGTTACTGTGTGGTATACTTGTCTCATGAATGTAACAGATGGTTGTTACTAGAAAGAAAAAAGAGGACATTAACATGGTTGTTAAGACAGTTGTTGAAGCACAAGATATTTTTGATAAAGCTTGGGAAGGCTTCAAAGGCGTAGATTGGAAAGAAAAAGCAAGTGTATCACGCTTCGTACAAGCTAACTACACACCTTATGACGGAGACGAAAGCTTCCTTGCAGGACCAACAGAACGTTCACTTCACATCAAAAAAATTGTAGAAGAAACTAAGGCTCACTACGAAGAAACTCGTTTCCCAATGGACACTCGTCCAACTTCTATCGCTGATATTCCTGCTGGATTTATCGATAAAGAAAACGAAGTTATCTTTGGTATCCAAAATGACGAACTCTTCAAATTGAACTTCATGCCAAAAGGTGGTATCCGTATGGCTGAAACTACTTTGAAAGAAAATGGATACGAACCAGACCCAGCTGTTCACGAAATCTTCACTAAATACGTAACAACAGTTAACGACGGTATCTTCCGTGCTTACACTTCAAACATCCGTCGTGCTCGTCACGCTCACACTGTAACTGGTCTTCCAGATGCATACTCACGCGGACGTATCATCGGTGTTTACGCACGTCTTGCTCTTTACGGTGCAGACTACTTGATGCAAGAAAAAGTAAACGACTGGAATGCAATCGAAGAAATCGATGAAGAAACAATCCGTCTTCGTGAAGAAATCAATCTTCAATACCAAGCGTTGCAACAAGTTGTTCGCTTGGGTGACCTTTACGGAGTTGACGTTCGCAAACCAGCGATGAACGTTAAAGAAGCAATCCAATGGGTTAACATCGCCTTCATGTCTGTCTGCCGTGTTATCAACGGTGCTGCTACATCTCTAGGACGTGTACCAATCGTATTGGATATCTTTGCAGAACGTGACCTTGCTCGTGGTACATTTACTGAATCAGAAATCCAAGAATTCGTTGATGATTTCGTTATGAAACTTCGTACAGTTAAATTTGCTCGTACAAAAGCTTACGACCAATTGTACTCAGGTGACCCAACTTTCATCACAACTTCTATGGCTGGTATGGGTAACGACGGTCGTCACCGTGTTACTAAGATGGACTACCGTTTCTTGAACACTCTTGACAATATCGGTAACTCTCCAGAACCAAACTTGACAGTTCTTTGGACTGACAAATTGCCATACAACTTCCGTCGCTACTGTATGCATATGAGCCACAAACACTCTTCTATCCAATACGAAGGTGTAACAACAATGGCTAAAGACGGATATGGTGAAATGAGCTGTATCTCATGCTGTGTGTCTCCACTTGACCCAGAAAATGAAGAACAACGCCACAACATCCAGTACTTCGGTGCTCGTGTAAACGTATTGAAAGCCCTTCTTACTGGTTTGAACGGTGGTTACGACGATGTTCACAAAGACTACAAAGTATTTGACATCGAACCAATCCGTGACGAAGTTCTTGAATTTGAATCAGTTAAAGCTAACTTTGAAAAATCTCTTGACTGGTTGACTGACACTTACGTAGATGCTTTGAATATCATCCACTACATGACTGATAAGTACAACTACGAAGCTGTTCAAATGGCCTTCTTGCCAACTAAACAACGTGCGAACATGGGATTCGGTATCTGTGGATTTGCCAACACTGTTGACACATTGTCAGCTATCAAATACGCTACAGTTAAACCAATCCGTGATGAAAATGGCTACATCTACGATTATGAAACAATCGGTGAATACCCACGTTGGGGTGAAGATGACCCACGTTCAAACGAATTGGCAGAGTGGTTGATTGAAGCTTATACAACTCGTCTACGTAGCCACAAACTTTACAAAGACGCAGAAGCTACAGTATCACTTTTGACAATCACATCTAATGTTGCTTACTCTAAACAAACTGGTAACTCACCAGTCCACAAAGGTGTATACCTCAACGAAGATGGTTCTGTCAACTTGTCTAAACTTGAATTCTTCTCACCAGGTGCTAACCCATCTAATAAAGCTAAAGGTGGATGGTTGCAAAACTTGAACTCACTTTCTAGCCTTGACTTTAGTTATGCAGCTGATGGTATCTCATTGACTACACAAGTATCACCTCGCGCTCTTGGTAAGACTCGTGACGAACAAGTTGATAACTTGGTAACAATCCTTGATGGTTACTTTGAAAACGGTGGACAACACGTTAACTTGAACGTTATGGACTTGAACGATGTTTACGAAAAGATCATGTCAGGTGAAGACGTTATCGTACGTATCTCTGGATACTGTGTAAACACTAAATACCTCACTCCAGAACAAAAAACTGAATTGACACAACGTGTCTTCCACGAAGTTCTTTCAATGGATGATGCATTGAGCTAATCAATTAACTTGAATAATGAAAAGGAACCCTCGGTCAAACGACTGAGGGTTATTTTTTGGACTATTAAATTCCTTAAGTCAGGTATTGAAATGTCTGACCGGGATTCAAAGATACTTGTTGAGTTGCGGGAGGTATTTGATATTCAATGAAAATCAAAGAGCAAACTAGGAAGCTAGCCGCGGGCTGCTCAAAACACCGCTTTGAGGTTGTAGATAAGACTGACAAAGTCAGTCACACATATACGGCAAGGCGAAGCTGACGTGGTTTGAATTTTATTTTCGAAGAGTATGAAAATAAAAATACCACACTTTGTAGGTTTACAAGGTGTGGTTGTATTTTATCTCTTAGACCAAGTTCTCTTCATAAAGAGAAGTAGGATTGGATAAATCTCCAAGCGCCCTGCAATCATTGCAAAGGAGAGGAGAATTTTTGAGATAGGACTAAAGATTGAGAAACTAGAAGTGGTTCCTAGAATAGGTCCGATATTATTGAAACAGCTAAAGACAGCACTGGTAACGACTAGAAAATCATTGCTATCTAGGCTGACAATAAAGATAAGGGATAGCAAAATCATAGAATAGATGACAAAGTACTTGAGAATCTTATGCTGGGTATCTTTGTCAATCACCGTTTTATTAACATGGAGGGTCAAAACACGGTGGGGCGATAGAATTGACAAAATTTGGTTTTTGGCAATTTTTGAAAGGATGAGGCCTCGAATAACCTTGAGTCCACCTGCGGTTGAACCAGCAGAACCACCGATTCCCATGAGGAAGAGAAGGATAAACTGGGAGAAGAGGGGCCAGTTGGTAATATCCCCGTAACCAAAACCAGTCGTCGTAATGATATTGGAAACTTGGAAGAAGGCCATTTCAAAACTCTTTGAAAATCCTGGATAGAGATAGAGAGTATTGAGGCTAATCAAGCCTGTAGAAAGCAGAACAATTACCAAGTAAGCTCGGAGTTCTTCATCTCCAAAGAAGGCCTTGACCCGACGGAGCATGAGGTAGTAGTAGAGATTGAAATTTATCCCAAAAACCAAAACTCCGATACTAACTAGATAGGTAATCAGTGAGCTACCATAGTGGGCGATTCCATCGTTATAGACTGTAAAACCTCCTGTACCTGCTGTTCCCATGGCAATGACAAAACTATCAAATAGGGGCATGCCAGCCAGATAATAGATGATGACAAAGAGGGAGAAGAGAGCTAGATAAAGGAGATAGAGAATCTGGGCAGTATTTTTGAGTTTGGATACAACCTTGCCAAAAACAGGGCCAGGAACCTCAGCTTTCATCACTTCTAGGTGGCTATTCTTAGCATTGTCCATAATAGCAAGTGCAAAAACAAGCACTCCCATCCCTCCAATCAAGTGGGTAAAACTTCGCCAGAAGAGGAGGGAACGACTGAGAACCGAAACGTCGTTCAGAATAGTTGCTCCAGTAGTTGTAAAGCCAGAACTGATTTCAAAAAAGGCATCGATAACGCTGGGAATTTGCTTAGCAAAAACAAAGGGGAGACCGCCAAAGAAGGACCAAAGGATCCAACAGAGGGCAACAATCAAGACTCCCTCCTTGGCATAAATCCGTTGATTTTTGGGCTTTTGTAAAATTCCTGAACCGCCTAGTAATACGAGAATCCCTATTGTTGAAAAGAGGGCCGTAAAGACTTGGCTCGATTCACGGTAATAGAGAGCGACAGACACAGGAACCAAAAGAAGAACAGCTTCAATCAAAAGTAATTTTGAAAGGAGGTAACGAATCATACTTTTATTCATTTCTTACCTCGCGATCAAGTCATAAATCTTGGTGATGTTTGGCAACAAGGTTGTTACTAGGAGCTTGTCTCCAACTTCCAACATATCCTCCCCAGTAGGGAAAATAGTCTTGCCCTTTCGAATGATGGCTGCTATAAGAACCCCTTTTTTCAGTTTTAGTTGAGAAAGAGGTTTGGCAGTCATTTTATTAGCTTCCTTGATATGGAATTGCAGGGTTTCGATTTGACCATTGGCTAGATGGTGCATGGCCTGAAGGTCTGAATACTGGGCATTAACCCGACCACGAATAAAGTGCATAATCGTATCTACAGCGATGATTTTAGGTGTGATGATACTTGAAAAATCAGGCGCATTGATAATTTCGAGGAGACTGGTACGATTGACCTTGGTGATATTTTTTTGTACACCTACCCTGTCAAGGAACATAGAGGTAATCAGATTTTCCTCATCGACCCCTGTTAGAGTCGCAACGGCATCATAGTTTTGAGCACTTTCTTCCAGCAGGATATCTTTTGCGGTACCATCTCCTTGAACGATGTAGAGGTTTGGGAATTTCTCGCTAAAGAAGCTAGCGATTTCAGGATTGATTTCAATAACCTTGGTATCGATACGACTGTCTTTGAGGATACCTAGTAGATAATAGGCAATTCTACCAGCTCCAACAATAAGAAGACTCTTCACGGCACGAGACTTGAAATAATTATGGAAGAGCATCATGTCAACACGGTTACCAGTGACAAAGATTCTATCTTTATCCTGTATGGTCATGTCACCACTTGGGATGATAATTTGATGATCTCTTTCTATCGCACAGACAATGACATTGCCGAATTTTTTCCGAAAATCAGAGATGGGCATTTGGCAAAGACCACTGGAGGATTTAACAGTGAATTCCATGAGGCTAACGCGTCCACCAAAGAAACGTTCGACAGATAGGGCGTTGGGGAAGTCAATGATATTCGCGATAGCGCGGGCAGCCAAGAGCTCAGGGTTGACGATAAGAGAAAAACCGAGAATATTCTTTTCTTTGAAATAAGAGTTAGAGTATTCAGGATTCCGCACCCGAACAATGGTTTCTTTAGCTCCCATTTTCTTAGCGAGAACGGCTGCAATCATGTTTACTTCATCGTACTCAGTCAGGGCGATAAAGATATCACAGTCCTGGACACTTGCTTGCTCAAGAATGGTGAAATCAGCTCCGTTGCCAAGGATACCCATGATATCAAAGCGATTGACAATATGATTGAGGACGGCTTCGTCTTGCTCAATCAGCAAAACATCATGCTTTTCTGCAACCAAGGAGCGACAGAGGGCAAAACCAACTTTTCCCCCTCCGACAAGGATAATTTTCATAATAAAACCTACTTTTTCATGATGTAACTATCATACCTTTTTTCAAGAAAAAATGCACCTACTAGCTAATAACAAGAGCTTTTAGTAGGAAATTTGCTATAAGGTAAAACTATACCCTAACCAATTAAAAAAGCTATTAGCACCTTTCTCTGAAATATGGTATGATAAAGGATATACAAGGAGATAAAATGAATAATAATTTACTGGTATTACAATCAGACTTTGGTCTGGTTGATGGTGCGGTATCGGCTATGATTGGAGTGGCTTTAGAAGAATCTCCAACCTTAAAAATTCATCACTTGACGCACGATATTACGCCTTATAATATTTTTGAGGGAAGTTACCGTCTCTTTCAGACTGTGGATTACTGGCCTGAGGGAACGACATTTGTATCGGTGGTCGATCCAGGTGTCGGCTCGAAACGTAAGAGTGTGGTTGCCAAGACTGCAAAAAATCAATACATTGTCACGCCAGATAATGGGACTCTTTCTTTTATCAAGAAACACGTTGGTATTGTAGCCATTCGTGAAATTTCTGAGGTAGCTAATAGACGTCAAAACACAGAGCATTCTTATACCTTCCACGGTCGTGATGTTTATGCTTATACTGGTGCTAAATTAGCCAGTGGTCACATTAGTTTTGAGGAAGTGGGGCCAGAGCTCAGTGTGGATCAGATTGTAGAGCTTCCAGTCGTAGAGACAATCATAGAAGATCATCTGGTGAAGGGAGCTATTGATATTCTGGATGTGCGTTTTGGTTCGCTTTGGACCTCTATCACGCGAGAAGAATTTTACAAGCTGGAACCAGCATTCGGTGACCGTTTTGAAGTGACTATCTATCACGCTGATATGCTGGTCTATCAAAATCAGGTTGTTTATGGCAAATCATTTGCAGATGTGAGAATTGGGCAACCCATCCTTTACATCAACTCTCTCTATCGTTTAGGTCTGGCTATCAACCAAGGTTCCTTTGCCAAGGCCTATAATGTGGGTGTCGGTTCATCTTGGACCATTGAAATAAAGAAAATAGAATCATAAAATAGGAGAATATAGATGAAAAATCAATCAATTAAACAAGTTGTTGCTATCGGTGTTGGAGCTGCGCTCTTTGTTGTCATCGGGATGATCAGTATTCCAACGCCTGTTCCAAATACAAGCATCCAGCTTCAGTATGCGGTACAGAGCCTCTTGTCTATTATTTTTGGCCCTCTAGTGGGACTACTTGTTGGTTTAATTGGGCATGCAGTGAAGGACTCTCTTGCTGGCTACGGTCTATGGTGGACTTGGATTATTGCTAGTGGTCTCTTTGGTCTAGCTGTAGGTCTCTTTAGAAAATACATTCGAGTAACACAGGGTGTTTTTGAGTTGAAGGATATTGTCTTCTTTAACCTCATTCAGATTGTTGCAAATGCTCTTGTTTGGGGTGTCTTGGCACCACTTGGAGATGTTGTGATTTATCAAGAAGCTGCAGAAAAAGTATTTGCCCAAGGGATTGTTGCGGGAATTGCTAATGCTGTAACTGTAGCTATCGCAGGTACTCTTCTCTTGCTAGCTTATTCACGTACGCAGACTCGTTCAGGAAGTTTGAAAAAGGATTAACATAAAGGCAAAGGCTGGGCAACCAGTCTTTTTCGATGTTTATAGACTAGTCAGGCAAGCAAGCTATGATAGGACTCTTTTTGACGCTAAGATTTTACGAGAAGAGACTGCAAGAAGGGCTTGATTTATGATAAAATAGAAGTCTAATACTCTGCGAAAATCTAATTCAAACCGCGTCAGCTCTATCTGCAACCTCAAAACAGTGTTTTGAGCAACCTACAGCTAGCTTCTTGGTTTGCTCTTTGATTTTCATTGAGTAGAAGAAGCGAATGAAGAGAGTAAGATGAAAGAAGCTATAATTGAGTGGAAGGATTTCTCTTTCCAGTATGAAACGCAACAAGAACCAACCTTGCAAGGAGTGGACTTGACCATTTATAAGGGAGAGAAAGTCTTAATTGTTGGGCCATCTGGGTCAGGTAAGTCGACCTTGGGTCAATGTTTGAATGGGATTATTCCCAATATTTACAAGGGTCAGATGTCTGGAGAATTTTTGATCAAGGGGCAAGCAGCCTTTGATATGAGCATCTATGATAAATCTCATCTAGTCAGCACAGTTTTGCAGGATACAGATGGGCAGTTTATCGGGTTATCCGTGGCAGAGGACTTGGCTTTTGCTCTAGAAAATGATGTAACAGCACTAGATGAGATGAAAAATCGTGTTCATAAATGGGCTGAAAAGCTGGACCTTCTTGATTTACTAGCTCAGAGACCTCAGGATTTGTCTGGTGGACAAAAGCAGCGAGTTAGTCTAGCTGGTGTCTTGATTGATGAGAGTCCGATTCTTTTGTTTGATGAGCCACTCGCCAATCTGGATCCCAAGTCAGGTCAGGATATTATCGAATTGATTGACCAGATTCATAAGGAAGAGGGGACGACGACTCTTATTATCGAGCACCGTTTGGAGGATGTTCTGCATCGCCCTGTGGATCGGATTGTCTTGATTAATGATGGTCATATCCTATTTAATGGGAGCCCTGATCAGTTACTAGCGACTGATTTATTGACATACAATGGAATTCGGGAACCCCTTTATCTAACCACTCTCCGTCAATTGGGTGTGGATTTAGTCAAGGAAGAACAATTAGCAGATCTGGATAACTTGTCTATCTCAAAAGGTCAGGTTCAGTTGCAGAATGAACTGGCAAAAGAAACCGTAGAATTGCAGTCACTCTTTAAATTAGAGGATTTGTCTTTTTCTTATGATGATAGACCGATTTTAAAATCCATTTATCTGGATATTAAAAAGGGCGAAAAGATTGCCATTGTCGGGAAAAATGGAGCAGGGAAATCAACCCTAGCCAAGGCCATAAGTAGCTTTATCCAGACTGAAGGCCGCTATCTTTGGGAAGAGCAGGATATAAAAGGAGATTCTGTTGCAGAACGGGCGGAACGAGTAGGCTATGTGCTGCAAAATCCCAATCAAATGATTTCGACCAACATGATTTTTGATGAGGTGGCTCTGGGACTTCGTTTGCGAGGTGTGGGCGAGCAGGAAATTGAAACGAGAGTTTATGAAACCTTGAAAATCTGTGGTCTCTATGAATTTCGTAATTGGCCCATTTCTGCCCTTTCGTTTGGACAGAAAAAACGTGTCACTATTGCCTCGATTTTGGTTTTAGGAGCTGAAATTATCCTCTTAGATGAACCAACTGCAGGTCAAGACCAGAAGAACTATACTGAGATTATGGAATTTCTCGAAGAGTTGCATCAAAAAGGTCATACCATTGTTATGATTACGCATGATATGCAATTGATGCTGGATTATTCAGACCGAGCTCTTGTCATGGTGGATGGGGAATTGATTGCCGATACTGATCCAGCTAGTCTGTTGAGCAATCCTGAGCTGTTAGTAAAAGCCAATCTAAAAGAAACCTCTATTTTTAACTTGGCCAAGAAACTAGACGTGGATCCACTTGCTTTAACGGCATTTTACAAAGAAAGGAGAGAAGGATGCAAGCTAAATTAATTGGTTACCAGCATAGAGATACTGTGATTCATCGCTTGTCAGGCGCTGGTAAACTCCTCTTTTTCATCCTCGTGTCATTGGCGGCCATGATTAGCTATGATACCAGACTGCTTGTTCTGATTGCTATCTTTTCTGTCTTTCTCCTCTATTTGTCAGAAATCCGTTTTAAAGATGTTTCTTTTGTGGCAGTTTTTGCGACGGTATTTGCTATTTTGAATGTCTTGATGGTCTATCTCTTTTCTCCCGAGTATGGGGTTGGACTTTACGGAGAGAGAAGTGTGATTTGGCAGGGAATCGGTGCCTACACTCTGACCAGTCAAGAGCTCTTTTATCTGCTAAATCTGGCCATTAAGTACCTTTGCACCATTCCTCTGGCTATTATCTTTTTGATGACAACCCACCCTAGTCAGTTTGCTTCCAGTTTAAATCAAATCGGTGTGCCTTACAAGATTGCCTATTCAGTCAGCCTGACCTTGCGCTATGTTCCAGATTTGCAGGAAGAATTCTTTACTATCAAGATGTCTCAGGAGGCGCGTGGGATGGAATTATCCAAGAAAGCTTCTCTTATGAAACGAATCAAAGGCAATCTGCGCATTATCACTCCCTTGATTTTTAGCTCGCTAGAACGGATTGATACCATCGCGACCGCCATGGAGCTTCGGCGCTTTGGAAAAGAGAAAAAGCGCACTTGGTATAGTTATCAGGCCTTGAAAAAAGGAGACTATCTTACCTTGCTTTTGGCAGCCTTGTTTTTAGTAGCTAGTTTACTACTTATCTTGCAAAATCACGGACGATTTTACAACCCTTGGAAATAGTATTGTCAAAGTTTTCATTAGAGAAGTAAAGAGAAATTATTCTATAACTTTTTATTGATAGATTGTATGAGAAATAAAGTTAATAATTGTATGCTTAAAACTTTTTGACAAAATATGAATTAGTTTGTCTACTTTATAGTAGAATTTACACTACAAAATCAAAGTTATTCAAATATAATCATTTTCAACTAAGTTCAGTGTCACAATGTAGAGACGATATAAAATAGTAAAAGTGCTTAATTTAAATCGTGTTAATTTCACTTTGTGTAAACATGAGAAAATTTGAATGTAGATAATGATGGGAGAGGATTTGTAATGATCAGTTTAGAGATGTTGTCGGAAGAAAATAGTTTAGACGTCTATTTTTTTGAAAAAGAGAATCGAGAGTATTTTGAACGAAATTTATCTCCTAGACCAGCTAACTATTTTGATTTAGAAGGTTTTAAAGAAATTACGAGGGAATTGTTAACGGAACAAACGAATCGGGATATCTACATGCATATTATCAGAGATTCGCAAGGCGTTATGGTCGGAAGAATTAATTTAAGTGTTTTAGAGAATAATCGAAAAACAGCAGAGATTGGGTATAGGATTGGGGAAAATGTTAGCAATTTAGGTTATGCCAGCGAAGCGGTTAAACTCGTTTTAGAAAAAGCCTTCACGACTTATGGTCTCAATAGAATCATTGCAGGAACGGCAACAGGTAATCTAGCCTCTCAGAGGGTGCTTTTAAAAAATGGCTTCATCTTTAGTAGGGTTATAGAAAATGACTTACAAATTCATAATGAGTGGCTTCATACAGCAGTATTTGAGATAACGAGGTCATAATATCATCATTCCCAGTCCACAGATAGGTATAAAAGAGTAAGCAATTTTTGCAGATATTTAAGAATTTTCTCCTAGAAACCCCAGGAAATAGCTTGAAAAAATTGAAAAAATCAAGTCGTTTCTATTGACAATGATTCTGAAAGTGTTATACTAAGAAAGTAGTTTCGCTGATTTACTTCAAACCTGTTGTGAGGTAAGTTAACGATGCCTTAACCACGCTGTTTGCTGAGCTTGACTCCGAGCAGTGTGGCTATTTTTTTGCAATGGTGAAAGGAAGCAAGTCATGACAAATCACATTGTATTATTTGAACCACAAATTCCACAAAATACAGGCAATATCGCGCGTACTTGCGCTGCGACCAATTCTCCCCTCCATATCATCAAGCCCATGGGCTTTCCTATTGACGACCGCAAGATGAAGCGAGCTGGATTGGATTATTGGGATAAGCTAGAGATTTATTTTTACGAGAATTTGGAGGATTTCATGTCTCAGATGAAGGGAAAACTCTATCTAATTTCGAAATTCGCGGAAAAAGTCTATTCTGAGGTGGATTTATCGACTGACGAAGACCATTATTTTCTCTTTGGACGTGAAGATAAGGGCTTGCCGGAGGACTTTATGCGAGAACATCCTGAGAAAGCTCTCCGTATTCCTATGAATGATGAACATGTCCGCAGTCTCAATGTGTCTAATACCGTCTGCATGATTGTCTATGAGGCTCTTCGCCAGCAGAATTTTGCAGGTCTTGAGCTTGTTCATACCTATGAAGTGGATAAATTGAAATAAAAAATGAAAATGAACAAAATGCTTGCGCTTGCAAGCGTTTTTTGTTATGATAAAAGAGTCTTCAGGGCAGGGTGTGATTCCCGACCGGCGGTGACTTTAACTAGGAAATGATCTTTTCCTTTTATACTTTGTTGACAAGCTTTGCCTAACCAGAAGTTATGCCTACAGCTTGTCGCCTAGTCTAAAAGAAAAATCTCTATTTCCTTCTCTTTAAAGAAGTCCGCGAGCGCAAGCTGATGTGGTGAGATTCCACAACCGACAGTATAGTCTGGATGGGAGAAGACGAAAGAATAGCTTTGTCTGTTCTGATAGATTTATAGCTAAACTGTAACCGCTTGCTTTAATTTTCTTTAATAGAGTAAGAGGAAAGATTTGGGATATAAAAAGTGAGAATAGATAGAGGAATCCTTTCTAACTTCTTCTGATTTTATAGAAAATTGGAGGAACCTGTTATGACAAACACACGTCGACTTTCGACCATTGCGATTTTATCAGCCATCTCATTTGTGCTGATGTACTTTGACTTTCCGCTTTTACCAGCGGCGTCCTTCCTCAAGATCGAATTTAGTATCTTGCCAGTCCTTGTGGGCTTAGTGGTCATGGATTTGCCTGCTGCTCTAGGAGTTCTCTTGCTTCGCTCACTCTTGAAACTGCTTCTTAACAGTCAGGGAGTGAATACTTACATTGGTTTGCCAATGAATATCGTAGCTTTGGGAGTTTTTGTCATCGTATTTGCTTTGATTTGGAAAAAGGAACGGACAACCCTTCGTTTCCTACTAGGCTCTCTAGCTGGGACTATTGGTTTAACCGTGGCTATGTTGGTTCTCAATTATGTTTATGCTGTTCCTTTGTACGCTAAGTTTGCTAACTTTGATATTGGAAAAATTTTGGGACTTTCCAACTACCTAATGACCATGGTATTACCTTTTAACTTGATTGAGGGTGTAATCTTTTCCGTTTCATTCTGGTTGTTGTATGTTCTCTTGAAACCAACCTTAAAACATTATGAGAGATAAACAAACATTTTTAATGAAGGGCAGTTTTGCCCTTTTACTTTTCGTTATTCTTGGCTACATGGTCAAATTTTACCCTGAAACGCTGGTCGGTTTTGACCAACCGATACAGACTGCCGTTCGAGGAGACTTGCCAGATTACTTGACTATTCTTTTTAGGGCCATCACACGCTTGATTGATATTCCAGTGATTATCACTTGGGTTGTCATTACAGCTTTTGTCTTTTATCGTAAGCGGTGGAAGGTAGAAAGTTTCTTCATGCTGGGAAATCTGGCTTTGGCAGGTCTTTTAATCGTGACCTTTAAAAATATTTACCAGCGCCCACGACCAGCTATTTTACACTTGGTTGAGGAGAAGGGATTTTCCTTTCCAAGTGGCCATTCTCTGGCTGTAACCTTGATGGTCGGTTCTCTGATTATCATTCTCAGTCAACGGATGAAAAATCCAGTCTGGAGAAAAATCGTACAAATCGTCCTTGGTCTCTACCTAGTCAGTGTGCTGGTATCAAGGGTCTATCTGGGAGTTCACTATCCATCAGATGTCCTTGCCAGTCTCTGTGTGGGCTTGGGAGTCCTGTTTATCGAGTTTCCCTTCTATGACAAGCTCCGATTCCAATGGCGATTTAAAGGCAAGCAGAAGTGAGTATCAAATTCCTTTGAGGAGAAAGAAATGAAAGTCAATATAGCAGATCTTCATCCGACTCAACTATACTTATCAGAAAAGAAGTTGCAAGATATTCAGATGCTTTACCAGTCGGCAGAAACAATCCAAGTCGATCCAATCAGTATTCTTGCCTTTGGAAATTGCTTGTTGATTACAGATGGACATCACAGGGCTTATCAGGCTTTATTGGCAGGTCGGGATACGATTTCTGCTGAGTGGGATAGAGATGGTGGTGATGAACTATATCATCTCTATGCGCAAGCTTGTGAGGAAAGAATGATTTACTCTGTTCTGGATTTAAAAAATCATATCTTAGCTCAAGATGAGTATGAAGCAAAATGGTATAACTGGTGTGATGGTTTTAATCAAGCAGCAACTATTTTGTGGAAAAGGAAAGCAGATGAAACGGATTTTACAAATAGATAATGCACTGCGTCTTGTTCCTTATTATAAGGTCAATCATTGTGAAGAAGCTTTTGCTTGGTATCAGGATGTGAACTTAGTTCACCTCGTAGATGGTGTGAAGAAACCTTATAGTCAAGAAACTTTGGAAGCTATGTATTCCCATTTGGATCAGCATGGTGAACTTTTTTGGATTGAAGTCAAGGAGAAGGGAGAATGGTTTCCAATTGGGGATGTTACACTATCTCAGGATAATCTCCCCATTGTGATTGGGAATTCCGCTTACCAACATCGAGGACTTGGAAAAAAGATTCTAAGTGCTTTGATTGAATTGGCTCGAGTAAAAGGATGGAAAGAATTGAGAGTCAAGGAAATCTACACCTACAATCATGCTTCTAGGAGGTGTTTCAAGTCGCTTGGATTTGTGGAAAATGGAGCAACAGAAAAAGGAATGAGTTTTGTATTGAAATTAATCTAATCTAACTTGTTTTTTAACTCAAAATCTGATAAACTATGTAGTAATTGAATAGAAATCTGCAAGACTAGTAACTCAAGGGAAGTATATCAGGGAGGAGAGCCGTGACTGCAAGCTCTCTATATGAAAGCTGGGTGAATTCACTTGTGCATGGATTTAGAAATGAAGGTCTGACTTGTCAGATAAAAACGGATGGTACCGCGTGTCAACGCTCCGAGTGGAGTTTTTGGCATGTGGTTTTCTTTTTATCTACGAGAGACTGATGGAGGAATTATGTCAACTATTGAAGAACAATTAAAAGCGCTTCGTGAAGAAACGCTGGCTAGCTTGAAGCAGATTACTGCTGAAAATAAAAAAGAGATGCAAGATTTGCGTGTTTCTGTCCTTGGGAAAAAGGGTTCACTTACTGAAATCCTCAAAGGGATGAAAGATGTCTCTGCTGAGATGCGTCCGATTATCGGGAAACACGTCAATGAAGCTCGTGATGTCTTGACAGCAGCCTTTGAAGAAACAGCTAAACTATTGGAAGAAAAGAAAGTCGCAGCTCAACTGGCTAGCGAGAGTATCGATGTGACACTTCCAGGTCGCCCTGTTGCGACGGGTCACCGCCACGTTTTGACACAAACCAGTGAAGAAATCGAAGATATTTTCATTGGTATGGGTTACCAAGTCGTGGATGGTTTTGAAGTGGAGCAAGACTACTATAACTTTGAGCGTATGAACCTTCCCAAAGACCACCCAGCTCGCGATATGCAGGATACTTTCTATATCACTGAAGAAATCTTGCTCCGTACCCACACGTCTCCAGTTCAGGCGCGTGCTATGGATGCCCATGATTTTTCTAAAGGTCCTTTGAAGATGATCTCGCCAGGGCGTGTGTTCCGTCGTGATACGGACGATGCGACTCACAGTCACCAGTTCCACCAAATCGAAGGCTTGGTTGTTGGGAAGAACATTTCTATGGCAGATCTTCAAGGAACCCTGCAGTTGATTGTCCAAAAAATGTTCGGTGAAGAGCGTCAAATCCGTCTGCGTCCATCCTACTTCCCATTCACAGAGCCATCTGTTGAGGTGGATGTTTCTTGCTTCAAGTGTGGTGGAGAAGGCTGTAACGTATGTAAGAAAACAGGTTGGATCGAAATTATGGGGGCCGGTATGGTTCACCCACGTGTCCTTGAAATGAGTGGTATCGATGCGACAGTTTACTCTGGATTTGCCTTTGGTCTTGGTCAAGAGCGTGTAGCTATGCTCCGTTACGGAATCAACGATATCCGTGGATTCTACCAAGGAGATGTCCGCTTCTCAGAACAGTTTAAATAATGATTAGAAAAGTAGAAAAGGCAGATGTTGGGGTGTTGTCCAAAATTGCCAAACAAACCTTTAGTGAAACATTTGCTCATGATAATACGGAAGAGCAGTTACAGGAATACTTTGAAGAGTCTTATAGTCTGAGAGTTTTGTCAACTGAGTTGGAAAATCCAGAATCCGAAACCTATTTCATTATGCATGAAGAGGAGATAGCTGGTTTTCTCAAAGTCAACTGGGGAAGTGCTCAGACTGAGAGAGAATTAGAGGATGCTTTTGAAATTCAACGCCTCTATGTGCTACAAAAATTCCAAGGATTTGGATTCGGTAAGCAACTGTTTGAATTCGCTCTGGAACTTGCCGAAAAAAATGGTTTTTCCTGGGCTTGGCTAGGTGTTTGGGAGCATAATACAAAAGCTCAAGCGTTTTATAATCGATATGGTTTTGAAAAATTTAGCCAACATCATTTTATGGTTGGTCAAAAAGTAGATACAGATTGGTTACTGAAAAAGAAATTAAGGTAAGAAGAGGATTCTTCTATTGAAATGATAGGAAAGGAAAAGAACCAGAGTGGCAACTGTCATTCTGGAAAACTAAATTATGCTTGTATCTTATAAATGGTTAAAAGAATTGGTGGACATTGATGTGCCATCACAAGAGTTGGCTGAAAAAATGTCAACTACAGGGATCGAGGTAGAAGGTGTCGAATCACCTGCTGCTGGTCTCTCAAAAATTGTCGTCGGTGAGGTCTTGTCTTGCGAAGATGTGCCAGAAACTCACCTCCATGTTTGTCAGGTTAACGTTGGCGAAGAAGAAGCCCGTCAAATCGTCTGTGGTGCACCGAATGTGCGTGCTGGTATCAAGGTTATGGTGGCTCTTCCAGGAGCTCGTATCGCTGACAATTACAAAATCAAAAAAGGAAAAATCCGTGGTTTAGAGTCACTTGGAATGATCTGTTCGCTTGGTGAACTGGGAATTTCTGACTCAGTTGTACCTAAGGAATTTGCAGATGGCATCCAAATCTTGCCAGAAAATGCCGTTCCAGGTGAGGAAGTCTTCTCATATCTAGACTTGGATGATGAAATCATCGAACTTTCTATCACACCCAATCGTGCGGATGCCCTTTCTATGCGTGGAGTGGCTCACGAAGTAGCAGCTATCTATGATAAGGCAGTCAACTTTAAAGAATTTACTCTTTCAGAAACTGACCAAGCTGCAGCAGATGCTCTTTCTGTGGGTATTGAGACAGACAAGGCGCCTTACTATGCAGCTCGTATCTTGGACAATGTGACCATCGCACCAAGTCCACAATGGTTGCAAAATCTTCTTATGAATGAAGGAATCCGTCCAATCAATAATGTAGTGGACGTGACCAACTACATCCTTCTCTACTTTGGTCAACCAATGCACGCCTTTGACTTGGATACCTTTGAAGGGAGTGACATCCGTGTACGTGAAGCGCGTGCTGGTGAAAAATTGGTGACCTTGGATGGTGAAGAACGTGACTTGGACGTGAATGACCTAGTCATCACTGTCGCAGACAAACCAGTAGCTCTTGCAGGTGTCATGGGTGGACAAACTACAGAAATCTCTGAAAAGTCTAGTCGTGTTGTCCTTGAAGCGGCAGTATTCAATGGCAAATCTATCCGTAAGACAAGCGGTCGTCTCAACCTTCGTTCTGAGTCATCTTCTCGCTTTGAAAAAGGTATCAATGTGGCAACTGTTAACGAAGCTCTTGATGCGGCAGCTAGCATGATTGCAGAGCTTGCAGGTGCGACGGTGCGTAAAGGTATCGTTTCAGCGGGCGAACTTGATACTTCTGATGTGGAAGTTTCTTCAACTCTTGCTGATGTTAACCGTGTCCTCGGAACTGAGCTTTCATACGCTGATGTAGAAGACGTCTTCCGTCGTCTTGGCTTTGGTCTTTCTGGCAATGCAGACAGCTTTACAGTCAGCGTCCCACGTCGTCGCTGGGATATCACTATCGAGGCAGACCTCTTTGAAGAAATCGCTCGTATCTATGGCTATGACCGCTTGCCAACTAGTCTTCCAAAAGATGATGGAACAGCTGGTGAATTGACTGCGACACAAAAACTCCGCCGTCAAGTTCGTACCATTGCTGAAGGGGCAGGTTTGACAGAAATCATCACCTACGCTCTGACAACGCCTGAAAAAGCAGTTGAGTTTACGGCTCAACCAAGTAACCTTACTGAACTCATGTGGCCAATGACAGTGGACCGTTCTGTCCTCCGTCAAAATATGATCTCAGGTATTCTTGATACTGTTGCCTACAACGTGGCTCGTAAGAACAAAAACTTGGCCCTTTACGAGATCGGAAAAGTCTTTGAACAAACAGGCAATCCAAAAGAAGAACTTCCAAATGAGATTAATAGCTTTGCCTTTGCCTTGACAGGCTTGGTTGCTGAAAAAGATTTCCAAACAGCAGCAGTTCCAGTTGATTTCTTCTATGCTAAAGGAATCCTTGAGGCCCTCTTTGCTCGTTTGGGCCTCCAAGTAACCTATACGGCAACATCTGAAATCGCTAGCCTCCACCCAGGACGTACAGCTATGATTTTACTCGGTGACCAAGTTCTTGGTTTCCTTGGCCAAGTGCATCCAGTCACTGCTAAGGCTTACGATATTCCAGAAACGTATGTAGCTGAGCTCAACCTTTCAGCAATCGAAGTGGTCCTTCAACCTGCTACTCCATTTGTGGAAATCACCAAATTCCCAGCAGTTAGCCGTGACGTTGCCCTTCTCCTTAAGGCAGAAGTGACTCACCAAGAAGTTGTGGACGCTATCCAAGCTGCCGGCGTGAAACGTTTGACAGATATCAAACTCTTTGACGTCTTCTCAGGTGAAAAATTGGGACTTGGTATGAAGTCAATGGCCTATAGCTTGACCTTCCAAAATCCAGAAGACAGCTTAACGGACGAAGAAGTCGCACGCTACATGGAAAAAATCCAAGCGTCTCTTGAAGAAAAAGTCAATGCAGAAATGCGTTAACTTATCAATCCATCCTTCGGGGTGGATTTTTGCTTTTCAAATAACAATTCAGGATCAAAAATAGACAGTTGAGGAACAGAGAAGATAAATTGGAGTTTACCAGTGTATAATGTATTCATAACTCAAAGTACCCTAAGATTTTTTACTAAAATGAGGATGATAAAATGGACAAAAATCATTGTAAAGGCTATCAAAAAGGAGTATAATGAGTGCAAGACATTTCGGAGGTGAAAGATGCTAGAAGTAAGAAGTCTAGAGAAAAGTTTTGGACCCAAGCAAGTTTTGTTTGGTATTGACTTTCAAGCGCGACCAGGTCGTATTTTGGGATTAGTCGGGAAAAACGGTGCTGGGAAAACAACGATTTTCCACAGTATTTTGAAGTTTTTAGAATATCAAGGAGAAATTAGTCTGGATGGTCAGGATATTCGTCAGGAGACCTACGCTCGGATTGGCTATCTACCTGAAGAACGCAGTCTCATGCCTAAATTGACAGTCCTTGAACAAGTTCGTTATTTGGCGACTCTAAAGGGCATGGATGCTAAGGAAATCAAGGAAAAACTCCCTCAATGGATGAAGAGGTTGGAAGTGAAAGGGAAGCTGACAGATAAAATCAAGAGTCTGTCAAAAGGAAATCAACAGAAGATTCAGCTCATCATTACTCTGATTCATGAACCAGACTTGATTATCTTGGATGAGCCTTTCAGTGGATTGGACCCAGTCAATACAGAATTGCTCAAGCAAGTCATTTTTCAAGAAAAAGAACGTGGGGCAACCATTATCTTTTCTGATCATGTCATGACCAATGTCGAGGAACTTTGTGATGATATTTTGATGATTCGAGATGGTCGTGTGGTCTTGCATGGACCAGTTCAGGATGTCCGCAACCAATACGGGAAAACGCGTCTCTTTGTTTCAAGTGAACGAAGCAAGGAAGAATTGGAAAAACTTCCTCATGTCAAACAGGTGAGCTTGACCAAGCAAGGCAGTTGGAAATTGATCTTAGAGGATGAGAGTGCTGGAAGGGAACTTTTCCCAATCTTGACTCAAGGGCAATATATCGCAACCTTTGACCAGCAAGCGCCAACAATCGATGAAATCTTTAAACTAGAATCAGGGGTGGAAGTATGAGAAATATGTGGGTTGTAATCAAGGAAACCTATCTTCGACATGTCAAATCGTGGAGTTTCTTCTTTATGGTGATTTCGCCGTTCCTCTTTTTAGCCTTATCTGTAGGAATTGGTTATCTCCAAGGGTCTTCTATGGCCAAGAATAGTAAGATAGCAGTAGTAACAACTGTGCCATCTGTGGAAGATGGGCTCAAGGGTAGCAATGGTCTCAATTTTGATTATCAGGATGAAGCCAGTGCCCAAGCTGCTATCAAAGATGAGAAAATCAAGGGATACCTAACCATTGACCAAGAGGACAGTGTCCTCAAGGCCGTCTATCATGGTGAAACTTCTCTTGAAACAGGCATCAAGCTAGCAGTAACCAATAAGCTCAACGAACTGCAATACCAACTCAATCGTTCGGCAGCCAATTTGTCACAAGAACAGGAAAAACGCTTGGAACAAACAGTTAACTTTACGGAGAAAATTGATGAATCCAAGGAAAATAAAAAAATGATTCAAACCTTTGCGGCCGCAGGGCTTGGTTTCTTCCTTTATATGATTTTGATTACCTATGCTAGTGTCACTGCTCAGGAAGTGGCTAGCGAGAAAGGAACCAAAATTATGGAGGTGGTCTTCTCTAGTATCCGAGCTAGTCATTATTTCTACGCTCGCATGCTAGCTCTGCTTCTTGTGATTTTGACCCATATTGGCATTTACGTCGTGGGTGGACTTGCTGCCATTCTTCTCTTTAAAGACCTACCAATCTTGGCACAATCTGGTATTTTAAACCATATAGGAGAGGCTTTCTCGCTCAACACCTTATTGTTTGTCTTGGTTAGCCTCTTTATGTACGTTGTTTTAGCAGCCTTCCTAGGTTCTATGGTTTCTCGTCCTGAGGACTCAGGAAAAGCCTTGTCGCCTTTGATGATTTTGATTATAGGTGGTTTTTTTGGAGTGACAGCTCTAGGTGCAGCTGGTGACAATCTCATCTTGAAGATTGGTTCATATATTCCCTTTATTTCGACTTTCTTCATGCCGTTTAGAGCTATTAATGGTTATGCAAATGGATTAGAAGCTTGGATTTCGCTTGCTATTACGATTGCTTTTGCAGTAACGGCAACAGTCTTTATCGGACGTATGTATGCTAGCCTCGTTCTGCAAACAGATGATTTAGGTCCTTGGAAAACCTTTAAACGTGCCTTATCTTATAAATAGAAGAGCCTCGCGAAAGCGAGGTTTTTTAGAGATAAAAAGAGTGGAATTCAGAAAAATATTTTTCATATCTATTGACTTTTAGGGGTGAAATTTGGTATTATAGTAGGCGGTATTGTTTACCCCATTTGAAAGGCCCCGGAACCTTCCAAATACTTTTCGATGGGAAGGAACACCCATCACCGTAAACAAAAATCGAACTATATATAGGAGAAATCATGAACAAAACAACATTTATGGCTAAACCAGGCCAAGTTGAACGTAAATGGTACGTAGTTGACGCAACTGATGTGCCACTTGGACGTCTTTCTGCAGTAGTTGCTAGCGTACTTCGCGGAAAGAACAAACCAACATTTACACCACACACTGATACAGGTGACTTTGTGATTGTTATCAATGCTGAAAAAGTTAAATTGACTGGTAAAAAAGCAACTGATAAAATCTACTACACTCACTCAAACCACCCAGGTGGATTGAAACAAATCTCTGCAGGTGAACTTCGTTCTAAAAATGCAGTACGTTTGATCGAGAAATCAGTTAAAGGTATGCTTCCACACAATACACTTGGACGCGCTCAAGGTATGAAGTTGAAAGTATTTGTTGGAGCTGAGCACACTCACGCTGCACAACAACCAGAAGTTCTTGATATTTCAGGACTTATCTAAGGAAAGGAACAATAAAGTATGTCACAAGCACAATATGCAGGTACTGGACGTCGTAAAAACGCTGTTGCACGCGTTCGCCTTGTTCCAGGAACTGGTAAAATCACTGTTAACAAAAAAGATGTTGAAGAGTACATCCCACACGCTGACCTTCGTCTTGTAATCAACCAACCATTCGCAGTTACTTCAACTGCAGGTTCATACGACGTTTTCGTTAACGTTGTAGGTGGTGGATATGCAGGTCAATCAGGAGCTATCCGTCACGGTATCGCTCGTGCCCTTCTTCAAGTAGACCCAGACTTCCGCGATTCATTGAAACGCGCAGGACTTCTTACACGTGACTCACGTAAAGTTGAACGTAAGAAACCAGGTCTTAAGAAAGCTCGTAAAGCATCACAATTCTCAAAACGTTAATCAAAACGATTATATCAACGTTTACAGACATTCAAGAATTTTCTCTTGGATGTCTTTTTTTATCTGAAAATCAGGAATTTCTCTGAAAATTTCCCTGAGATTCCCTGAATTCGTTTGAACATCTATAAAAGTAGATTTCTAGATTATCTGAGCTATTTAATGATTTTTATTGATATTGATGAGTAATTTTATTATTTTCCTCACTATAAATTATATTCTGACAAATATGCTATAATATAAGACTAAATTGTTTATAAGTATTTCCTCTAGATTTACTTTAGTTTGAGACCTATTATAAATAAAAATCAATTTATTTTCATAACAATAAATGATATAATAATAGTACTATATTTAGATTTAAAATCTATACAAAGAGAATATGAGGAAAGTCAAATGAGTAACTCTTTTTTATTAGAATATGATCTTGAATCTTTGTCTAAAGCTATTTATTCTATTACTTCATGGTTTCCAAATAGGAGATTTTTAGGAATAGTAGATAAATTGAATAGTGATTTTATTGATAATGAAAGTAGGATTTTAGGGACCATTAAAATTGATTCATATGTCAAGTATGTAGATTTTTATAAAAAAGTAATTGATAATTATATACCTGAATACCCAAAAGAAGATTTTCCTATTGATACTGGAAATGTAAGATTCTATTCAAATGATAGATTTCATAAAATATTTATAGGAAATGGCAATGAAGATACTTATGAAACTTCCTTTGTAATAGAATCTTTAGTGCAGGATTTTAAGCAATTCAAAGAAATATGGTATGAGATACTTGAATATGAAGATTTAATTATTTCATCCTTAGAACCATTTAAAAGTGAGTTTACTCAAGAAAACTTTGAATGTCCACCTGAGAGTTATTTTAATTTCATTTATCATAATTATGAGCTTTTTTATGATAATAAACTTGCTCAGTATTTCAAATCATTCAAAAGTGCTAATACTGAGTTATATTCATTATTTACTCCTGTTAATAACTTCCCCATATTTTTGCCGGTTATGAAAGATTGCTTTATGGAGAAAATAGAAAGTGAAATAGAGGAATCAAAATTTGAAGAATTTGTTTGGTTAAGTTTCTGGAGAAGACTAAATTGTAATTTTACAAAATTCTTTGAACGAGAAGGAAATTCATTTTATAATCTGTGGTTAATCAACAAAGAGGCTAAAGAAAAGATTGATTTTAAAAATACATTAGCATTTTTAAATGAAGATAGATTAATTGTTTTAGAGCCAAGTCAAAATAAAATTTCAGATCACTTAAAAAAAGGAATTATTGATAATACTTACCAGATAGCAGGTCTTTGTCAAGATGGAGAAGTTAGAGGATTTGAGTTTAAGTCCCAGAGCAATATTATTTTTGTTGGAGTTGACACCAAGAGTATATCTCCAAATATCACTAAAACATTCCTATTTGGAGATGATGATGAATATGAATTAAATGCAAGTAGTATTATAGGAATAATTAACAATGCGAATTCAATAAAAGAAATTGTTGATTTTTTTATAGCTTATAACAATAATCAAGATAGAATTATGTCTTTCTCCAATGGAGATGCTTTATTTCGAATGTGGCAATCGTCAAATCAGATGATTAATGATGGAGCTTTGAATGTAACTATGTCTTTCTTACCCTATGAAAGTGTTCATTCTAATATGGAAACGTTTGATAAAATGGTGTTAAACTATCCATTTGAAATAGGGGGAGAGTTTTATAATATTCATGGTTGGAAAATAGTTGATAGGGAACAAACTGATTTATCACTTATTTCAAAAGCTCATCTTGGATCAATTGATATATTTTCAGAGAATCATAAAAAAATTATATATCGGGAGTTACATTTTATTTTAGAAGATATAAATATCTATGATTATGAACAAATAAAATCTTTTAACGAAATTGTTTTAAATGCTTTATATCATAATAAAGAAGCAATTTTATCAAACTATGAAAAAGAAACTATGGAGATTAATTTAGTATCTAAGTCTGTTCTTGATAGAAATGCTAATTCTAGATGTCCGATACAAGAAACAAACTATTTTAATAAAATAGTTTTTGTTAAAAATTCCAAATATCAGATAACTTTATTAGCTCCTAGATGGAATAAAATATTCGCTGATAATCTTTCCAAATCAACATTGGAATTTGAAAATACAATTCTAATAAATTTACTAGACGGTTTCCTTTTTAAGGATAGAGTTTTGTTGTTTGAAAAAATTAAAGAAACAGACAATGAGAAACGAACGTCAAGCTTATTTGAAGTTAGGGTTGAATATTTTATTCAGCCTCATTTAGAATTCTCAGTTCCTAAAAACTATTCTTTTAAAAGAGTCAGGAAAAGTATTGCTAACATCATTAAAGAACTTGGATTAGAGTCAGGTATATATTGTGAATCAGACATAGTTGCTATCGTAAGATGTTTTAGAAATAAAATACGCGAAGACTTAGTTTCTATGATGTCATTGTATAATCAGTATGACTTGATACTTAAACTACAAAATATATTATCTTTAATTATTTTTAATATTGATATCCATCGCAGAAGATTAACTACCTTTTCAGATAACGGAAATCTTCAAACTGTTAAATTAAATAAATTTCGAGAACAAACGATTGGTTTACGTGAAGAGGCCCGTGTTTATAAACCAATATTAGAATATCTTATTGAAGAAAATTTAGTAACAGAAAGGGATGATGATGCATTAATTCCAAGTGATGATATTGTTGATGAATTGATTGCTTATGGGAAATACATATTAGATTTTCAACTTCTTTCTGATGCCTATTCGTATGGTGCTAGCAATTGGTTTCAGTTAGAGATTGAAGATAATTATGTTGTAGATATTTCAGAAACTGAAAAGTACTTACAATTTGTTGATGAGATGATAGAAATCAAGTATAAATATGGTGAATACGCAAGTAGAGATAAGGAAATTGACAATGATAAAATTGGTCTGGTTAAGAAATCGTTCTTTCAAGATACGAAAGTTGATTTTGATTCTTTTATTTGTTTCCTCTCAATATTTTCAAGTAATAGTCATATTTTAAAATTAAAAAATCAAAAATTATTGACTGTAAAAGGAAATGTTGTAACAGGTAAAATAGAAGATTTGGCTAAATATTTTGAAGAGAATTCGGACTATTCAATTGAAATCTTCTATGGTGTTTTGAAATTCTTAGTTATAGAAAAGAAGAAAATTACTACTAATGGAATAATTCCAATATGGGAGAAAAAGAAAAGAGATAATAAATTTTCTGCTAAACCTATTATTGTTAATCATAATAGCATTATTTTTTCACCTATTATTCTTGATAGATTGGCAAAAGATTGGACAGAGGGAATGATGAACTTCATTTTACCATATGATATTGGTATGCAAAATACGCTAAATACAATAAATAGTTGGAAAAAATTTTACGAGCAACAGATAGTCCAAAATCTTAAGGACTTATTTAAAGATAATAGGTACGTTACTCATATTGATCAAGAATTATATAAATTAGATATTAAAGGAAATCATCCTAGAAATTTAGGAGATTACGACCTAATTGTGATAGATAATAAGCTGAAAGAAATAGTATTATTTGAAGTTAAATATATGCGTTTAAGTCAGACTATGAAAGATAGTATGGGTGATCAAAAAGAATACTTTTTTGGGGGAAAGGCCAAAGGACTAAAGTTCAAACGACGAGTAGAGTATTTTGAAGAGAATCTAGATGTAATTTGTAGAAATATCGGATTAGAAGAGAGATACTCATTAAAATCATATTTCATTACAAATAAACTAATAAAATCAAACTTTGTGGAATTTCCATTTGAAATTATTAGTTTTAATGAATTTAAATCTCTCAATAATAATTGAATTTCTTTATAAAATTTGAACAGGTTATCAAAGTATTCATTTTCTAAAATTGATAAAAGAGATTTTGTATATATTAACTTATAAATTTATTTCTCACAAAATGTAGTCATTTGGTTGATTTTTACAGTAACACATCGAAATTCTAAATTTCAAAAATCACTTTAAATCAATATTTTTCGTCATAACTGACGAGTAGTGAATATCTGCTTGACTTCTGTCGGTAAAAACCAAATAAGGTAAATTTTTGATATTCTGGTTCGATTTTTACTTATTTTTGACGAAAATTTACCTTATTTTGATGCAATTGATTGAAATTAGTTGAAATTTTATTTTCTGAAAACTAGTGAGAACGTTGATTTTAAAGCATTTTGAAATTAGATGAAATAAGTGATGCCCCAACCAGGTCTTAAGAAAGCTCGTAAAGTATCACAATTATCAAAACGTTAATCAACACGCTTATATCAACGTTTACAGACATTTAAGAAATTTCTCTTGGATGTCTTTTTTTGTCTAGCTAAATTTTACAAATTGGGCAATTTAGGTTACTCAATAATATAAAAAAGATAAAAATTTAAAGTTCGAATTTTAATTTTAAAAAAAGTAATTATTATTGAATATCTGTTCAAACATTTTTTGTTTTCTAAGATTAATATAAGTATATATACTTTAAAAAGGAAGTCAAACATCTTGCTCATAGATTTTTGCATTTTTAAAAAATACATTTTGTCATATAATAATGTGGAAAATTGACGGATTCCTTAAATAATCATATAATATGAATATGTAAACCCTTACATACTATTCTACTTATACTTGATAAAATGCAAGTTCTTGAGGATCTATAAATATATAGACACTCTTCTATTTATAAAGTGAAATAAAGAATCACGGAGAAAGTTTATGGATATTAAAGAGACATTCAACCAGCTAGACAATACAAAATTTAATGATTTCAATAATCGCCTTGAAGGTTTTGAGAAACTTTTTAAAGACAAATATTATTTTACCCATCCCGAAGATTTTAGCTCAATCTTTAGCATTTTGGTAAAGTATGGAAAAAGTACAAGTAAATATATTTTATCGAAAGGAGAGATATATGAGTGAAATAGTTATTAATGCTCAGAATTTATCTAAAAATTTTTATAATTTTGATTCAAGACTCCCATTTATCAAGAGATTTTTGAAACGTAATCAAATAACGATTCGAGCTGTTCAAGATATTAGTTTTACGATTAAGAGAGGGAGTATAGTTGGCTTTATTGGGAGTAATGGAGCTGGTAAATCCACAACGATTAAAATGTTGACTGGGACTCTTTATCCTAGTTCCGGAAAATTAGAAGTGAATGGAGAAATTCCATTTAAAAGAAGTATAAATTTTAGAAAAAAAATTTCAATAGTAGTAGGAAATAAATTACAGTTATTTCAAGATGTTTCGGCTATGGATTATTTTCAATTGATTGGTACTTTATATGAGGTAGAACCGGCGATTTTACAAGAACGAATTCAGGAATTAAGCAATTTGTTGAATGTAAAAGATCAGCTTTACCAGCAGGTCCGGACCCTCTCTCTTGGACAAAAAATGAAAATGGAGTTTATCGCGGCATCTTTAACAAGTCCGGAAATATTATTTTTAGACGAGCCTACTATAGGGTTAGATATACAGTCTAAAAAAGATATCAGAACATTTTTAAAGAAAATGAATGAAGAATGTCATACTACTATTATTTTAACGAGTCATGATATGGATGATATTTCGTCTGTTTGTGACGAATTAATCGTCATTGACAAAGGAAAAATTATTTTGCAGGAGTCAATGGATGTTATTTTATCTAAATTTTCTGATTTTAAATATTTAAAGATAAAAATGACATTAGATTTGGTACCAGAGTTATGCTCTGTTAAAGGAGTAGTAGTCATTTCTCAAACAAAATCGGAATGTATACTAAAAATACCTAGAGATTTTGTCTTTGAGACATTAGAATCAATCAATAAGCTTGTAGATATAGAAGATTTTGAAATATCAAATCTTTCTTTAGAAGAAATTATTTTACAAAACTATTTTACAAAAAAGGAGCACAATTGAAAAAAGAAATGTCTATTATTCTGATATCATTTCGATCTATTTTGAACTATAAATCAAGTGTACTATTGTTAATGTTACAGGCAAGTATACAAATTATGATATCAGTATTTTTATGGACGTATATATATCAGAGTAACCAGATAAATATAGCAGGATATGATTTTACCTCAATGCTTCAATACTATTTGGGGACTATAATTTTTTCATATTTTGTTTTTTATCCAGTTGATTGGGAAATCAATGACGATGTTCATTCAGGAAATTTTTTTAGCATATTAATAAAACCTGTTACTTTTTATAAGTATTATTTTTGTAAAATGCTTGGAGATAGGCTTGCTCATTTATTATTTATCATCATTCCTGTCATTTTATTCTCCAGTGTTTATTACAAGAATGAGTTATTAACCATTGAAATTCTTATTTTAGGAAGTATTGCAATTATTCTATCTATGGTTCTATGGTTTTTAATATCATGTTGTGTAGGTATGCTTTCTTTTTGGTTAGAAAATATATTTTTTGTCCTTACTGTTAAAGAAATAGTAATTCAGTTTTTATCAGGAATATTATTGCCTTTAAGTTTTTTTTCAAATAATTTTCGTCTGTTTTTAGATGTATTACCTTTTAAATACTTAGTATATGAACCGGTTCAGATGTTTAGTAATGATACATATAAATTAATAGACTATTTGAGAATTATTTGTATTCAATTGATTTGGTGCATCATTTTTTATATTATATCAAGATTCATATTGAGAAAAGGAGTGGAGCACTTCTCAAATGTGGGAGGATAAAATGTTTAGAATAAAAGTAATTTTTAGGCTACTTCATTTTGGTTTTAAATCTGATATGAATTTTCATTTTGACTTCTTTTGTGGTCTATTTTCGTCGATACTGTGGATTGGTTTACCTATTGTATTTTTTAGATTGATTTTCTTAAACATAGACTCTTTTAATGGTTGGGACTATTATCAAATTTTATTTTTGGTAGGTTCCTACACTATTGTAGATGGAGTTATGATGGGATTGTTAATTAGAAGTATGGGAATTTTAGAATCAGATATTTTGAGTGGTAACTTGGATCAAATTTTATTGAGGCCGTTTGATACTCAGTTGTTCTATATTTTTAGATCATTTAATTTAGTTCAATTCGTGAATACTTTTTTTGGTCTTGCGATCATTTTTATAAGTTATGGAAATTTAAATGTACATTTAAATTCATTAAAAATATTATTTTATATCCTTTCTTTAATGTGTGGTTGTATTATATATTATTCAATTTGGTTTCTAATAACGATTAGTTCATTTTGGTTCCCAACTAAATTTTCAAAAGTAGATGTATTTTTGAATTATATTGGAATTTCTAAGTATCCATATAATATTTTTACAGGTATTAACAGATTGATCACTATGTTATTTGTTCCCAATTTATTAATTGCCAATCCTGCAGTATTAATATTTTTAGGGAAAGATACATTGAACCTATTTTTCTATCAAATAGTTTTTACAGTTTTTTTGATTATTATCAGTCGTACAATTTTTAGAAAAGGATTGAAAAAATATGAAAGTGCAGGAAGATAAACAATGTTGTTCAGTTATATGTTTGACTAAAGGAAGTGATTCGCTGTACTTTGTTTTGTGGTCATTGAAACATCAGATAATTATAAACTATAATTTAAAGAATAGTATTATTAACTTATAGGTGCTAAGAAAAAATTTAAAGAAATTCCCTCATTCAATCAAACTTATTCATATTTTTTAAAATAAGAAAATAGTTGGATTTTGATGATGGTTGATATAAAGCTAAACTGAAAGTACCTGAAATCCAACTGTGTCAAACCAGGTCATACGATCTGTGAGAAAAAGAACACATAACAAAAAGAGGAGCTTCACAATAAAGTTCCTCTTCTTTTATATATCCGAATCATTATTCTTATTTCAAAAAAGGTAGTGAAAAAGGTAGTGATTCGGTTGATTTATATTGCAATGTAGTGAAATTTAGAATTTCAAGAATCGCTTAAAATCAAGGTTTCTAACATCTATTGACGTGTAGTGAACCCCTATTTCACCTCTATAAATAACAAACAGGGCAGAGCATTGTATCATATAGAAATTTCAATGTTCTTAAGAGGTGGAACTAGTCAGTCCGCTAAGTATAATAAGAAAAGTAGAAAATCCTATAAGGATATTGACGATCTATTCGATTTTGATAGACCTGTCCATATAGTTCCCCATATGTTCCGACATAGTTTTGTTTCAGTCATGGCTGATAAGATTGTAAGCCTAAACGTTATTAGAGAGTTTGTTGGACATTCAGAAGATAGTAGAGATATAGAAAAAATCTATCGTCATGTCATGCAAAAAGGAAAACATAAAATTGAACAAGCCATGATAGATTTAGCTAAAATCATAAAATGAGTAATAGTTGTGGTTATTGATTCAGTTTCATTAAAAAAATGATATGATAGTGATATAAAGTATCAATTAGGTGTAGGTATGATAAATAGACAAGCTAAGAAGTTTTTTGATTATTATTTAAAAATAGTTGCAACAGAAGAATATCAATCTTATTATCAAAGACATGAGCAGGAAGGATTAGAATTTCATAAAAAGTGCATTGAAGAAAAACATCCCGAATGGAGGACACGGACAGACTATTTTGATGAATTCTCAATTGGCGAGTTTATTATTTTAGATACACTTTCAAATGAGGGTGTTAATAAATTAACGAAGCGTTTATATTCGTTGCCAAAGTCGAAATTTAAAGTGAAAAATTATTATAAAAAACCTACTATATTTAAAAAATACGACTATGTCCATTTAGAATATTTAAGGCATGGAGTCGGAATTTTTGCTGAAATTGAGATAATTGGAGATAATTTTTTCAGCAGTATTGAAATAAGTTGGGCGACGGTAAATAATTATTATGCTATTTTTCAATATAGATTTCATTTAGAACAAGTATTGACAGAGTCTAATCTTCAATTATTTATTTCTGATAATATCAAAAACTTGAGTAAAAAAGATTACATTAATTGGTATATTCTGGATGATGAGGACGATAAGCTTAATTATCTATCTATTGATCAGATGACAAATGAACTTCCTGCTTTGATATGTCAACATTATATAACTACGTTTTTATATAGCGAAAATGGGAAAATGAACAAATTAATTAATCTAACAGTTGCTTTTCGAAAAGACAAAGTTGATATAGATAAAATATACTTCGGGGATATTAGTTATAGTCTATATAATAAAAAAGGCAATTACTATATTTCAAATAGTTTTAATGATAGTGATTATGTTCTATATTCAGGAAATAATTTCATTCCCAGATTTAGTATTTTAGGCTCTATATCACAATATGGGAACGAGCTCTATTACTTATTATTTGGAGAGCGAGAGCTTCATATTTTTGAAAGAGATTTTTCGAAATATGTATCAGGAAGAAAGAACATAATGTTTAATAAGAATTTTTTAAACCTTTTGAAAAAGATACAAAGCCTATCGGAGTCAGAAAACAGAATAGATATTTCTAATTTTAAAAAAGACTTTGAAGATTCTTGGACTATATTTGTATCAAATGACGAAGTTCAGCTAGAAAATTTATTTCATAAAAATTTGTCATATTATCGAAATGTAATTAAAGAAAATTATTCCTATTTGAATATGCTTACTGAGATAAATTACACAAAGACAAATACCATAAGTTCTATCGTTGCTACGATAGTCTCCATCATTGCTACCATTATATCTGTTATTGCACTCCTAAAGTGATATAATCAGTTAAAATTCAGTTATTTTGCTAAAATTAAAAGAAAAAAGCCTTTGAAATGCTGATTTCATAGGCTTTTAATATATCTAATCACTTCACTTTTGTAATTATCAAGTATTACAATCTATATTTCTTTTAATATTTTACCAAATAATTCTTCTAGCTTCCCTAAGTCTCCATAGACAGTTCCGTCCATATAAAGGTTGTAAACTTCATCATCTTGTTCCACTCGTATTTGTGCAGAATACCCTTTTAATAGTGCTAAGGAACGAATAACTTCTCGTTGAGTTCGTCCATTTCCTTCTCGAAAGGGATGGAAATAATTAAGATTATCAAGAATTTTTGCTAAATGTTTAATGATTTCATCTTTTGAGTTGGCAGTTTGATGATAGGAATGAATGAGATGATTTATATAAGTTTCTGCAGCATTAAACGACTGTATCGACATAAAAGGATTACCACTTTTAGAGATATTCACCTTGCGATATTGTCCTGACCAGGCATAAACGTCTTGAAACAAATAGTTATGAATGGCTAAAATATTACTCATGGAATAGACTTCAATGGCTTTCAAGCGCAAGTCTGCAAGTCTTTTAGTAACGAATAAGTGTTCATTTCGGTAGGCTTCTTCAATATTTGTAACATTTTGTTTGTTGATTAAGACTGTGGAATTTGGATAGGTATATTGGTGATTAGGGTCAATGTACTTATAGCCTTCGTATTGATTTTTAACCAATATTCAATTCCTTTCGTCTATTGACAACATAAGTTTTTAAATCAATCACATCTTGAACAGTAGGTTCATAATTTTCAATCATTGATGATCCAATAGCATACCAGACGGTATCGAAATCTGAAAAATTATCAAAGGGAATCCCTAAAATTGTTAATTCTTCTTTATTTACATCAAGAGTCATGGCACACCTCCTTATATAACGTTACCTTTATTATACCATAAAATCGGTATTTTTACCTAAAGGGATAGAGACTAAAAGATATATTATGTTTAATGTTGATTTATGATAAAATAGTTTTATTATAAAAAGAAATAACAGAGGTATAGCATGGAGCCATATATTACAGAAGCTTTAGTAAAAGCAGGGATTGAATTGGGAACTCTAACATTTAAGGGGACAACAACACTAGTGAATAGTAAAATTCAATCATTAAAGGAAGAACGTAACGCCGATAAATTACGAAATACTTATGATGAAATTGTAAATGAGTTACTTTCGGAACGAGAACAGGCAATTAGAATTGCTCAGGCATATAAAGAAGAATATGAAAAAGTACATATTGATGATAAAGATATTGAGTATTTGCACAACACTTTAGAACGGGTTATTTCTCTTCTATCTTCATTTACTAATGTTGAAGATGGGAAAGAAGATTCAATGAAACAATTGGTTGCTCTACTTAATAAGGATACTTTAAAGACTATGCAACTATTAGGATTTAATTACAAGGAGGCAATAGGAGAACCTTTAACGGAGGTTTGCTCAAATGCTATAAGAAATACATTAGGAGGTCTATCATCTAAGAAAAACGTACGTAACAAAAAATAATTGAATCAATGGTGTGAACTTTTTGGTAAAATCTAGCTCAATTTGTGTATTTTTAGGGTAAAATTCACACCATTCAACTGAAATTGATTCAAATTAGATGAAATTTTGTTTTCTGAAAAAGCAGAAAAACATTGATTTTAAGCCCATCTTGAAACTTATTCAAATAGAAATGTTTCCAACCAGGTCTTAAGAAAGCTCGTAAAGCATCACAATTTAGTAAACGTTAATTCGAAAGAATTACTATACTTACAAAGAGCACCTTTCGGGGTGTTCTTTTTGTACTTTCTTACTAAATTGGTGCAATTGACATAGTTGTTGCGACTTTAGTCGCTTACAAATGTGGCTGCAACATGACGAAGTCAGTTGCCTCAAAATGTTAATCAATACGATACTATCAACGTTTCAAATCACTCGAAAGTTTACCTTATTGTTTCTTTTTATATTCTTAAGAAATCAAAAGCAACATAAGTCGTCAGCTCTTTATTATAAAAACATTAATTATAATTCTAGTATTATCTTCAGTCTAAAATCAGTATTTTGAGTTGTACGAAATCAGTTTTTGAATTTTGTCTAGTCTTACTTCATTTGCCCCTGAAGTTAAGTTTTTACTCAGCATCATTAGTTAAAAAGGAAAAAGAATGCGTTTTATATTTGAATTTGAGGTTTATAAAATAGGATAAAAGTACTGAAATTTAGATATTACAGACAAAATAAAATTTTTAAAAGCTACATAGAAACATGGTATAATGTAACTAAAGGAGGTAGCATATGTCCTTAGATATAGATAAAGAAAAGATGACAATCATGGGAGTAGCTTTTGAAAACCGATCCGTTTTTAAGAGTGTTTGGTATGCTTTAAGTACAAATATGATTGAAGGATGGCGACCTACGGTTATTGATGTTGAAACACTGCGAGATGAAGCTCTTGCTCTGGGGATAACTCTTTAATAAACTTTTGGTTTGTTAAAAAATATTTTGTCCACTACATTTTTTCAATTGAGTATTATTTATCATAGATATAACAGATAGAACATTGCATTCAGAATAACGAAAAACGCATCAAAAATGGTGCGTTCTGTTTTTATGCTACCATAAAAGGAGGGAAACAAATTGAAAATTTTTAAGGGAGAGTTTTATCGAATTTCTGTATTAACAGACAAGCTAGTAAGGTTAGAATACTCTAAAACTGGCAGTTTTGAGGATAGAACTACACAACTTATCTATAATAGAGATTTTGGCGAAGTTTCGTTAGATTCTATTGAGACATCAAACGTACTAGATATTATGACGAACTATTTTCATTTGCATTTTAATAAAGGAGAATTTAACGCCGAAAATTTATTTATAGAATTAAAAGGAAATTTTGCTGTATATGGTAGTCGCTGGTATTTTGGTGAATCTATTGAAACGTTAAAAGGAACAGCTCGGACTCTTGATGAGGCAGATGGAGCAATCCCATTAGAAGATGGAATTATTAGTCGAAGTGGTATTGCCTTATTGGATGATTCTCAAGGATTTATTTGGGATGAACAGTCTGGTTATATTGAGAGAGAAAATCAAATTGACCTGTATTTCTTTGCCTATGGGCATGATTATAGAGGAGCAATCAGAGACTTTTACCATTTGACTGGTTCAACACCTTTGTTACCAAGATATGCTTTAGGGAATTGGTGGAGTAGGTATTGGCCTTATACGTCGGATGAATATTTGAATTTAATAGACAGATTTAAAACAGAGAAAATTCCATTATCTATCGGTGTTTTAGATATGGATTGGCATATAACTGACATTCCAGCCCGTTTTGGAAGTGGCTGGACAGGATATAGTTGGAATAAAAACTTAATACCTAATCCAGAACAGTTATTGCAACAACTTCATGATAGGAAGTTAAAACTCTCCTTAAATGTCCATCCTGCTGATGGTATACGGGCTTATGAAGAAGCTTACCCGCGAGTCGCCAAACGATTAGGGTTAAATGTAGAACTAGAAGAACCTGCTATTTTTGATTTTTTTAATCCATCTTTTAGAGAATCCTACTTTAAAGATGTTCATTATGAGCTAGAAAAGCAGGGAGTAGATTTTTGGTGGATTGACTGGCAACAAGGGACACAAGGCATGTTGGATCCACTGTGGCTTTTAAACCATTATCATTATCAGGATAGTTGTAAAAATGCAGAAGGTGGTTTGATTTTATCAAGATATGCAGGTCCTGGTAGTCATCGCTACCCTGTTGGTTTTTCAGGGGACACTATTATTAGTTGGAATTCCTTAAGATTTCAACCCTATTTTACAGCGACAGCATCTAATATCGGTTATAGTTGGTGGAGTCATGATATCGGTGGACACATGCTGGGGGATTATGACGAAGAGCTACAAACTAGATGGCTACAGTTTGGCGTTTTTAGTCCGATAACTCGATTACATAGTTCTAGAAGTCCCTTTAATAGTAAAGAACCTTGGTTTTTTTCAGAAACAACATCTAAGATTATGAAGAAATACCTTCGTTTGAGACATCAGATGATTCCCTATCTATACACTATGAATGTAAAGACACATGAGGAAGGTGCCCCTTTAATCAGCCCAATGTATTATTTCTACCCAGAGAATGATGAGAGCTATAATGTTTCAAATCAATACTTTTTTGGAACAGAACTGATGGTGGCTCCCATTGTAGAAAAGATGGACTTGGCATTCCAATCTGCAAAAGTGGATGTATGGTTCCCTGAAGGTGAATGGTATGACTTCTTTTCAGAGAAAAAATATACAGGTGGTGTGAAGTTGAGTGTTTATAGAGACATTTCGACTATACCTGTGTTTGCAAAAAGTGGTGCAATTATTCCCTTGGTTGATTCTGAGATAGATATGGGTGTTGATTTACCTGAAGTTGTAGATTGGTATGTATTCCCAGGCAAACAACATTCTTTTGAAATGATTGAAGATCAAAATGGTCAAAGATATAAAACAAGATTGTCAATCGATTGGGAAATGGGAATGGTAGAGTTAACATTACAAGGAGATTCTAGTATCGTTCCAAGCAATAGAAGGCATAGAATTCATTTTAAAGGAACGAATGTGTCTATAATTGAATTGCCAAATAAGAATGATACAGCTAGATTTGAATGTAAAGATAATAAAAGGACATCACTAAATGATGAAGTTTTTAGACTACTAAAGACTGCTTCTCTTCCATATGAATTAAAAGATAGATTATTAAATCAATTCATCAATGCCAAAAATTCTCATGAGTTAATGAATATCTTGCATCATCAGGATAAGGAATTGAGAGGGCGTTTGTTGGAAATGATATTTACTAGTGAAAACTAATTGAGAAATTTCGTACACAACTTCTATTATTTAATTGCTAATTATTTATTTTTCATGTGTAATAGTTTTACATCTCTATGCTTATTGGCTTGTATTTTAGTAATTACAAGTTTAGCATAGGGATTTTTTTGTTCATTGAAGAGGAGAGGATATGATAAGTATGTTTCAAGGTTTGAAACATTTTTAAACTAAACAAGAGCAAATTTTTAAAGGTGATTTTTCAACGTAACTTCCACTTGCCTGACCGAAGTGGAAGTTAGTCTGAAATGGATTTTTATGATGGAATTAAGTATGAGACGTGTGATTTTTCAGAAAATTTTCTAAAATAAACAGGATTTGTTTGACATTTGTTTGAAAATTCTGTAAAATGAATTATTATATCGTTAAAGGAGAATATATATATGGAAAAACAGAAAACATTTTTTGGACATCCTATGGGCTTGTCCACCCTCTTCTTTACAGAGATGTGGGAACGCTTTTCTTACTATGGGATGCGAGCTATCCTACTTTACTACATGTACTATAGTGTGCAAGATGGTGGGTTGGGGATGGAGAAGACCACAGCTGCATCGGTTATGGCTATTTATGGCTCGCTGGTATTTTTGTCCTCGGTTATCGGTGGTTTTGTCAGTGACCGTATTTTAGGAAGTCGTAAGACTGTCTTTTACGGGGGGATTCTGATTATGCTAGGGCATATTGCTTTGGCAACACCTTTTGGACAAGTAGCTCTCTATCTTTCTATTGCCTTGATTATCTTTGGAACTGGATTTTTAAAACCCAATATCTCAGATATGGTTGGAGGGATTTATGAGAAAGAGGATGATAGACGAGATGCAGGTTTTAGTATCTTTGTCTTTGGAATTAACTTAGGTGCCTTTGTTGCTCCTTATCTAGTGGGTTATCTAGGTCAGGAAGTCAATTTCCATTTAGGTTTCTCATTAGCTGCCATTGGGATGTTCTTTGGTCTGGTGAAGTATGTTTTGGATGGGAAGAAATACCTGCCTGAATCAAGCCTTTACCCTACTGATCCACTTTCACAGAAGGACCAGCAGACATTGATTAAACGCTTGCTGATTACACTTGTCATGGTTATTCTGGTGGTTCTAGGTTTGGTCTTTACTCACCAGTTTAACGTGGATATGATTGTTAATATCTTTACAGTGATTGCTGTAATTATTCCAATCTACTATTTCTTCAAGATTTTATCTAGTCAGAAAATAACTACCACTGAGAGATCCCGAGTATTTGCCTACATTCCTCTATTTATCGCTGGAGTACTCTTCTGGTCTATTGAGGAGCAGGGATCTGTTGTTCTCGCTCTATTTGCGGATGATCAAACTCGACTTTATTTTAATGTATTTGGGAATCAGATTCATTTCCCATCTAGCTTTTTCCAAAGTATCAATCCCCTTTTCATTATGATTTATGTGCCGATTTTTGCGTGGTTGTGGGGGAAAATGGGTAAAAATCAACCATCCTCTTCTAAAAAATTTGCTTACGGTTTATTTGCGGCAGGTTTATCCTTCTTGTGGATGATGTTACCAGGGATGCTCTTTGGGACAGATGTTAAGGTCAGTCCTCTCTGGTTGATTATGAGTTGGGCTATTGTGATTGTGGGAGAAATGCTGATTTCGCCGATTGGTCTATCAGTCACTACTAAGTTAGCACCAAAATCCTTCCAAGCACAAATGATGTCTATCTGGTTCTTGAGTAATGCAGCTGCCCAAGCTATCAATGCTCAAATTGTAAAATTTTATACAAGCGAAACTGAAGTTGCTTACTATGGAATTGTTGGAGGAATTACGATTGTATTCAGTATTATCTTACTCTTCTACGTTCCACGTATTGAAAAACTAATGTCTGGTATCAAATAGAGAAACATTGAAATTTCTGTAGGGATTCTAAAAGTTAGATCAATTATTTATTCAAAGGATTTAGTTCTGTATTGTGTAGGGCTAGGTCCTTTTAGTTTGATTAATACTCTTCGAAAATCTCTTCAAACCGCGTCAACGTCGCCTTGCCGTACTCAAGTACAGCCTGCGCCTAGTTTCCTAGTTTGCTCTTTGATTTTCATTGAGTATAAAACTCACGATGTTTCTGCTTTTCCTAGTGGACATTTGTCTACTTTTTTTATATAATAAAAATAAACCATATTGGTTGAGTTTTGAAAATATGGATTCAAGCATCGATTAGTCTTTCTAAGGGAGATAATGTCCATTAAAGCATCATAATAGGAGGTGAAGTATGTATCAGCCAGAAAAATTAAAGGCTCGGAGGAAAGAGTTGAAACTGACACAGAAGGAAATTGCAGAGCAACTTGGGATTAGCTTTCAGGCTTACTCAGCTTGGGAACGTGGAGTCAAGGAACCGTCCAAGGAGAAGGTGTTCCAGCTAGAGAATATTTTAAAAGTGCCAAAAGGATATTTTACTCAGATCGAGATTGTCCGTCTCTACGATAGCCTCTCCAAGCAAGGGAAGGAGAAGGTTGTTCTCTATGCTCGCGACCTGGCTCAAGAGGAACTGGCTCAGAAAGTGACAATCATGCCAGAGCGTCTCTACGAGTACCGTGTCTACGAACGCATGTCAGCGGGGATTGGAGCTTCAGTCTACGATGATCAGAATTTTGATACGGTTTACTTTAATGAGGAGTTGGCCCATGATTTTGCATCCTGGGTATCTGGAGACTCCATGGAACCTAAATATCAAAATGGTTCAGTAGCACTGATTCGAGAGACAGGATTTGACTATGACGGGGCGGTCTATGCAGTGGTTTGTAACAACCAGACCTATATCAAACGGGTCTATAGGGAGGAAGCTGGCCTGCGTCTGGTCTCTATCAATCCTAAATACAAGGATATTTTCATCTCCTATGAAGAAGATCCTCGGATTGTGGGGATTATTGTTGGGAACTTTGTGCCGATGGAGGGCTAGTCAATGGGCTACTTTGATTATTCCAGAGAGCCCAAAAGTGACATTGCCTTTGTCGATATGAAATCTTTTTATGCCAGTGTCGAGTGTGTGAAAAGGGGCTTACATCCGCTGAAAACCTCACTTTGTGTCATGAGTCGCGCGGATAATTCGACCGGTCTTATCCTTGCCTCTTCTCCCTTGTTTAAGAAGATTTTTGGCAAGTCAAATGTTGGTCGGGCCTATGATTTGCCTTTTGACATCAAAACACGTAAATTTTCCTATTACAATGCTCGAAAGCAAGGGTTGCCGACCGACTCAGACTATGTTCGTTATATCGAAGATTGGGCTCAGGTGACCTTGATTGTACCTCCTAGGATGGATGAATACATAGCGGTAAATATGGAAATCCAGCGAATCTTTCAAAACTATGGTAGCCCAGATGATATTTATCCCTACTCGATTGATGAGGGCTTTATTGACCTGACTAGTTCGCTTAACTATTTCATCCCAGACAAGAGTCTTTCTCGTAAAGACAAGTTGGATCTGCTTTCTGCTCGTATTCAGAGGGATATTTGGAGGCAGACAGGGATTTACTCTACAGTAGGCATGTCCAATGCCAATCCCTTACTGGCCAAGTTGGCTCTGGATAATGAGGCCAAGCACACTCCGACCATGAGGGCCAACTGGTCTTACCAGGATGTGGAAGAGAAGGTCTGGGCCATTCCCCAGATGACAGACTTTTGGGGTATTGGCAGGCGAATGGAGAAACGCTTGCATACTCTGGGGATTTACTCCATCAAGGAATTGGCCACCAGCAATCCAGACCAGCTAAAGAAAGCTCTGGGTCAGGCTGGCCTGCGTCTGTGGTTTCATGCTAACGGAATTGACGAGAGTAATGTTCATAAGCCCTATAAAGCCAAATCCAAGGGCTTGGGGAATTCTCAAATTTTGCCGAGAGATTACGTGAAGCTACGAGATATTGAAATTATTCTCCGGGAAATGGCTGAGCAGGTAGCTATTAGACTGAGGAGGGCGGGTAAGAAAACAACTCTTGTCTCTATCTATGTCGGTTTCTCTAAACAGGAGGTCAGGTCGTCTATTCACACACAAATGAAGGTCGAACCGACCAACAATACAGCTGTTTTAACGGATTATGTTTTGAAGTTATTTCATAACAAATACACTTCTGGAGCGGTCAGAAGTGTCGGAGTTAACTATTCAGGCTTTGTGGATGAGTCCTTTGGTTTGATTTCCCTTTTTGATGATGTTGACAAGTTAGAAAAAGAAGAAAGGCTCCAGACGACCATTGATTCCATTCGGGAACAATTTGGTTTCACTTCTCTTTTAAGAGCCAATGCACTGGAAGAAGCCTCTAGGAGTCTTGCCAGAAGCAAGCTGATTGGGGGACATTCTGCTGGAGGATTAGATGGATTAAAATGATTGATCGTTCTTATTTACCTTTTCAATCTGCGCGAGATTATCAAGATCCAGGGATGCAGAAGTGGATGGGCTTTTACCTTTCAGAACACACCAGTTCGCTTAGTGAAGAAAAAAACCGTGTTAATTTTTCGATAGATTTGGACCCAGTTGAGAAGCTACACTTGCTTTCTCAGCTTTATGTTGGCCAACTGAAGGGAAGTTTTGTGGTCAAGGAAAAGAATCAGAAAACCACGATCATAGGTGAAGTGAGCGAATTATCACCTCAGACTCTATCTATTAGGACAAACGAGGGATATAGGTTGATAGAGGTTGCAGATATCCTAGAAATTCGGCTGTGGGAGGAGGGAGTGTATGACTAGAAAAGAGCTGTATGAAAACAAACTACAGATGGATTATTTTTCAGATAACTATATTCGTTTCGAAGAGGATTTCCAAAAATATTCTGCCATGAACATACCCTTGACTTTCTTGATTGATGACATCCTACGAACCATGGCAATGAATCAGAAGAACTACTTTGTCTTAAACAAGGAAAATGCCAAGGATGGGCGGGAGCATCGTTTTTATTTTAGGGTGGTAACGGAAAAAGCGTGTCCTAGAAATCGGACTTATACATACTCAGGAGTCAAGAATAGCAGTCAGTAGTGCCTTGTCTGTGGTAAATGTATCATTTTTCAACGCTTCATGTTTCATATCATGGGGTGTTTTTCTATTTAAGTTAAAGCACATCAAAAAATCTCACTATTCATTAGACTAAAGGAAACCTAATCATAGTGAGATTATGAATTATAGTAATTTTTGTATCGCCTCTTCAATTTGTTTTGGGGCTGTTTTAGAAGAAAAGCGCTCAAAGACTTGTCCATCTCGACTGATGAGAAATTTAGCGAAATTCCATTCGATTCGTTTTCCTAGTGGGCCAGATTTTTGATCTTTTAGCCACACATAGAGGGGATCTGTTTCCTTACCGTTGATCTTGATCTTGGCAAAACGTGGGAAGGTGGTCTGGTAATGTAGGCTACAGAAGGCGTTGATTTCCTCTGCGCTGCCTGGTGCTTGTCTCATAAACTGATTGCAAGGGAAGTCTAAAATCTCAAAACCTTGTTCTTGATAGCGATCATAGAGTTCTTGAAGTCCTTGGTACTGGGGCGTTAAACCACATCCAGTAGCAGTGTTGACAACCAAGAGAACCTTACCACGATAGGTCTCTAGTGGAGTTTCTTGATTGTCTTGCTTCAAGACTGAAAAATCGTATAGTGAAGTCATTGCTTGCTTTTCTCCTTCTGTTTGGTATTTTTAGGAGTTTTCTCCTCCTGTAGTGATAGAAATCCGTAGGTCAGGGTTCCAAAAATGCTACCGATAATGAGGCCATACATCAGGAAAGGACCACTTTTATCGAATTGCAAGAGCAATTTCACAAAATCTGAAAGGGACATCTGCTGAACGAAGACTTTATGAAAGATGAGTAAGGTAAAGAGGCCAATCTGAATACCGATAAACACAATCCAGCTTCGGAATTTGATTTGGGCTTTGCTGTAGATTTTGAGAATGATTTCTGATTTGTCATCCTTTTCAAGATGAAGCTCTTGGACGGCTTTTTGAGCTTTTATACTCATGAACAAAATGAGTCCAAAATAGATGTAGGGCATAACATTTCGAACAATTTCTATAAAGCTTCCGAACAAAATATAGAATAGGAAGAGAATGAAGGAAGAGTAAAAGATTTGGATCATGGAACGGGCGCAAGCCTTGTAGATAACCTCTTGACGGCATTCATCAAAAGGCCCTTGGATATGAAAGAAATTTCGAAGTAGGCGAGTGGTTAAGTCTTCTTTTTTCATGGGTGATTTCTCCTAAATGAACGATGCTATTTTGTTTCTTTTACGAATTGATAGAGATAATAAAGATAAGTAATAGAAGAAAGGATAGCGATAGTCAGCAGTAAATAATATTTCCAATCGCTTGATATGAGCATCAGTTGTGGTAAAGATATAATCATAAAGCACAGTGCTAAGTTGAGTATGCGTGTTTTTTGGGAGTCAATCTTTAGATAAGTTAGTCCTTTGTTGAGGGCTGGAATAAAGACTAGAAGGAGGAATATCTCGCTGAATGGCAAGTTCCCTGAAACGATGATGAAGATGAGAAGAGAACTGAACAAAAGATGATAGGTAAGTAAAGTTAGTAATGATTTCATAGGTACCTCCTAATCCTGGTCTTTTTTAGCTCTTGCAATACGAAGTGAGTCGACAATATGTATCATCACTCCGAAAAAGAAAGCTCCCAGTATAGTTTTAAAAATATGTTTTGTATTTAGAAGAGAAGTGATAAAATTTGGATTTTCACTTGTTAGGGTATCAATGAGTGGAATTATAAAAAATATCACTGTTCCATAAATCGAACCTGCTTTCAGACCAGGATAACGTAACTGTTTCTTTTCTTTTTTCATGAGTTTCCTCCTAATCCTCATCTTGATCTTTCTTAGCTTTTTCAATGCGACGGGAGATGAGGAACTGTATACTCGCTCCGAAGAAGATAGAACCGAGAATGCTTGATACACCATTTCTTATAGTGAGGAGAGAATGAAAATAGTCCTGACCTTCACCTATGAGTATACTGAGAAGAGGAGTTATAAAAAACATCCATAGACCAAAGAACAAACCTGCTTTAAGACCTGGGTAGTATAGTTGCTTACTTTCTTTCTCGCTCAGCATATCTGGATCAATAGCTGTAATCCCTGTTTTTTTCATTTGGTAGGTGACATAGCCAGCAGAGATGAGGGCAATCACTAAAATCAGAGGAGGATAGACTAGAGCTACTAGTTGAGGATATTTATAGGCCAGAATGAGCGGAATAAGATTGCCGAAAATCATCAGATAAAAGAGGAAGATAAAGACTTGGTTACCTATACGGTCTGCCTCGCGTCGTTTGTATTCGTCAAGTGGATCAGAAATACCGTATGTGCGCTTGATCAGTTTTTCAGTGAAGGTTTCTTTTTTCATGTGTTGGCTCCTTTTTTAAAAATCATCCTCCCAAAAGAGATTGTTGAGGTCAGTTTGGAGGCTACGGGCGAGATTGAGACAGAGTTCCAGAGTTGGGTTGTACTTGTCGTTCTCAATCATGTTGATAGTTTGTCTCGAGACACCGATATCCTTGGCGAGTTCGAGCTGGGAAATGCCCAGTTCTTTGCGAAATTCTTTCACACGATTCATCTGTTCTCCTTTCTGATTTGTGTCGTATATATTTGACTATATTATATTCTTCTATGGCGCGAATGTCAAGCATATTTGACATATTTCTTAAAGAAATCTTACTTGTTTTTGACCTATTTGTCTGACTAGTGCAAGCTAGTCAGATTTGTGGTAAAATAGATAAGATATGACAAAAGAATTTCATCATGTAACGGTCTTACTCCACGAAACGATTGATATGCTCGACGTAAAGCCTGACGGTATCTATGTTGATGCGACTTTGGGTGGAGCAGGCCATAGCGAATATTTATTAAGTAAATTAAGTGAAAAAGGCCATCTCTATGCCTTTGACCAAGACCAGAATGCCATTAACAATGCGCAAAAACGCTTGGCTTCCTACATTGAGAAGGGGATGGTGACTTTTATCAAGGATAACTTCCGTCATTTACAGGCACGTTTGCGCGAAGCTGGTGTTCAGGAAATTGATGGAATTTGTTATGACTTGGGAGTGTCTAGTCCTCAATTGGACCAGCGTGAACGTGGTTTTTCTTATAAAAAGGATGCGCCACTGGACATGCGGATGAATCAGGAAGCTAGTCTGACAGCCTATGAAGTGGTGAACCACTATGACTATCATGACTTGGTTCGTATTTTCTTCAAGTATGGTGAGGATAAATTCTCTAAACAGATTGCGCGTAAGATCGAACAAGCACGTGAAGTCAAGCCAATCGAGACAACGACTGAGTTAGCAGAAATTATCAAGTTGGCCAAACCTGCCAAGGAGCTCAAGAAGAAGGGCCATCCTGCCAAGCAGATTTTCCAGGCTATTCGAATTGAAGTCAATGATGAACTGGGAGCGGCAGATGAATCCATCCAGCAGGCTATGGAGATGTTGGCTCTAGATGGTAGAATTTCAGTGATTACCTTTCATTCCTTGGAAGACCGCTTGACCAAGCAATTGTTCAAGGAAGCTTCAACGGTTGAAGTTCCAAAAGGCTTGCCTTTCATCCCAGATGATCTCAAGCCCAAGATGGAATTGGTATCCCGTAAGCCAATCTTGCCAAGTGCAGAGGAGTTAGAAGCCAACAACCGTTCGCATTCAGCCAAGTTGCGCGTGGCCAGAAAAATTCACAAGTAAGAGGAAAAAATGGTAGATAAGAAAGAAACAACCAGTCAATTCTTGCAGAATCGTATAAAAAAATTCTCACGTGTGGAGAAGGCTTTTTATCTTTCCATCGCTTTTACGGCACTCGTTTTAGCAGTGAGCATTATCTTTATGCAGACACGACTCTTGCAAGTGCAAAGTGATTTGACAAAAATCAATGCGCAGATAGAGGAGAAGAAGACAGAGCTGGACGATGCCAAGCAGGAAGTGAATGAATTGATTCGTTCAGAGCGCTTGAAAGAAATTGCAGATAAAAAAGATTTGAAATTGAATAATGAAAACATCCGAACAGCGGAGTAAGATATGAAATGGACAGAAAAAATAACCCGATTTGCGGTAAAAAATCGTAAATCTCCAGCAGAAAACCGTAGGATAGTTGGCAAGTACCTCAGCTTTTTAGCTGTTGCCCTTTTCGGCCTCTTTTTGGCCAATTTTGCTTATATTATCGCAAAAGGTAATATATTTGGTACTGACTTGGTAAAAGAGGCTAAAAAGGTTCACCAAACAACCCGAACAGTTCCTGCCAAACGTGGGACTATCTATGACCGAAATGGAGTGCCTATTGCTGAAGATGCGACTTCCTATAACGTCTATGCTGTTATTGATAAAAAATACAAGTCAGCAACTGGAAAAATTCTTTATGTAGAGGATTCGCAGTTTAATAAGGTAGCTGAAGTCTTCCATAAGTATTTAGACATGGATGAAGCTTATGTGAAAGAGCAATTAGCTCAACCAAATCTGACCCAAGTTTCCTTTGGTGCAAAAGGAAATGGGATTACCTATGCCAATATGATGGCTATTAAAAAAGATTTGAAAGATGCTAGTGTGGAAGGGATTGACTTTACAACTAGCCCTAACAGAAGCTATCCAAATGGACAATTTGCTTCTAGCTTTATTGGCTTAGCCCAACTTCATGAAAATGAGGATGGTAGTAAGAGTTTGTTAGGGACTTCTGGTTTGGAGAGTTCTTTAAATACCATTCTTGCTGGGACAGACGGTATTATTACCTATGAAAAAGACCGTGTAGGAAATATCGTACCAGGTACAGAACTGGTATCGCAACAAACTGTGGATGGCAAGGATGTTTATACAACATTGTCTAGTCCGCTACAATCTTTCATGGAAACTCAGATGGATGCCTTTCTAGAAAAAGTAAAAGGTAAGTATATGACCGCGACCTTGGTCAGTGCAAAGACCGGTGAAATTCTCGCTACCACCCAACGACCTACCTTTAATGCAGATACTAAAGAAGGAATCACTGAGGACTTTGTTTGGCGTGACATTCTTTATCAAAGTAACTATGAACCAGGATCAGCCATGAAGGTGATGACGTTAGCTTCTTCTATTGATAATAATACCTTCCCAAGTGGAGAATACTTCAATAGCAGTGAATTAAAAATAGCGGATGCGACGATTCGAGATTGGGATGTTAATGATGGTTTGACTACTGGTGGGATGATGACTTTCTCACAAGGTTTCGCTCACTCCAGTAATGTTGGAATGAGTCTACTTGAACAAAAAATGGGTGATGCTACGTGGTTGGATTATCTAAACCGCTTTAAATTTGGGGTTCCAACTCGTTTTGGTTTGACAGATGAATATGCAGGCCAACTTCCAGCTGACAATATTGTCAATATTGCCATGAGTGCATTTGGTCAGGGGATTTCTGTAACGCAGACCCAGATGCTACGTGCTTTTACAGCCATTGCCAATGATGGCGTCATGCTAGAGCCTAAATTTATTACGGCCTTGTATGATCCAAATGATCAAACCGTTCGTAGATCTCAAAAAGAAATTGTAGGGAATCCAGTTTCGAAAGATGCAGCTGGCCAAACTCGGACTCACATGGTCTTGGTAGGAACGGATCCTAGATATGGAACTATGTATAATCATAGTACAGGAAAAGCAACTGTCAATGTTCCAGGTCAAAATGTAGCCCTCAAGTCTGGTACAGCCCAAATCGCTGACGAGAAAAATGGAGGCTACTTAGTTGGTTCGACCAATTACATTTTCTCGGTTGTGGCTATGAACCCTGCTGAAAATCCTGATTTTATCTTGTATGTAACGGTTCAACAACCTGAACATTATTCAGGTATCCAGTTGGGAGAATTTGCCAACCCAATCTTGGAGCGGGCTTCAGCTATGAAAGAATCTCTCAATCTTCAATCTCCAGCCAAGAATTTAGATAAAGTTACGACAGAGTCTTCTTATGCAATGCCTAGCATCAAGGATATTTCACCTGGTGAGTTGGCGGAAGCCTTACGTCGAAATATTGTGCAACCAATCGTTGTAGGTACTGGAACAAAGATTAAAGAGACTTCTGTAGAAGAAGGGACCAATCTTGCACCAAACCAACAAGTTCTCCTTTTATCGGATAAGGTAGAAGAAATTCCAGACATGTATGGCTGGAAAAAAGAGACTGCTGAAACCTTTGCTAAATGGTTGGATATTGAACTGGAATTTGAAGGTTCAGGTTCCGTCGTTCAGAAGCAGGATGTTCGGACTAATACAGCTATCAAAAACATTAAAAAAATTAAATTAACTTTAGGAGACTAATATGTTTATTTCCATCAGTGCTGGAATTGTGACATTTTTACTAACTTTAGTAGGAATTCCGGCCTTTATCCAATTCTATAGAAAGGCGCAAATTACAGGTCAGCAGATGCATGAGGATGTCAAACAGCACCAGGCAAAAGCTGGGACTCCTACCATGGGAGGTTTGGTTTTCTTAATTGCTTCTGTTTTAGTTGCTTTCTTTTTCGCCCTATTTAGTAATCAACTCAGCAATAATGTCGGTATGATTTTATTTATCTTGGTTCTTTATGGTTTAATCGGATTTTTAGATGACTTCCTCAAGGTCTTCCGTAAAATCAATGAGGGTCTTAATCCCAAGCAGAAATTGGCTCTTCAGCTTCTAGGTGGTGTCATTTTCTACCTTTTCTATGAGCGCGGTGGAGATATGCTTTCTGTCTTTGGTTACCAAGTGCATCTAGGAATTTTCTATATTGTCTTCGCTCTTTTCTGGCTAGTCGGTTTTTCAAACGCAGTAAACTTGACAGACGGTATTGACGGCCTGGCTAGTATTTCAGTTGTGATTAGTTTGTCTGCCTATGGAGTTATTGCCTATGTGCAAGGTCAGATGGATATCCTTCTAGTGATTCTTGCTATGATTGGTGGTTTGCTTGGTTTCTTTGTCTTTAACCATAAGCCTGCCAAGGTCTTTATGGGAGATGTGGGAAGTTTGGCTCTCGGTGGAATGCTGGCAGCTATCTCTATGGCTCTCCACCAAGAATGGACTCTATTGATTATCGGAATTGTTTATGTCTTTGAAACAACTTCGGTCATGATGCAAGTCGGCTATTTCAAAATGACTGGTGGTAAACGTATTTTCCGTATGACGCCTGTGCATCACCATTTTGAGCTTGGAGGATTGTCTGGTAAAGGAAATCCTTGGAGCGAGTGGAAGGTTGACTTCTTCTTTTGGGGAGTGGGACTTCTAGCAAGTCTCCTGACCCTAGCAATTTTGTATTTGATGTAAGAATAGCACCCTGATATTTCAGGGTGTTTTTGCATTCTAAAAAATATTGGTCAATTAAAGTCAAATCTCTTGACCTTTTCTGACTAATGTAGTATATTATGAACGTAAGGTAAATGAAAGCCTTACTAGAACACTTATACTTAATGAAAATCAAAGAGTAAACTAGGAAGCTAGCGCAGGTTGCTCAAAACACTGTTCTGAGGTTGCAGATAGAGCTGACGTTGTTTGAAGAGATTTTCGAAGAGTATTATTTAAAGTAAAATAGAAAGAGGTGTGTCTATGTTTAATCTAGAAATTTTCAGAAGTAAAGATAGTCTACTCCTGCTTGAAAAAGAAAAACCAGAAATAGTACGTAGAGTAGCTATTTAGCTAGTCTAAATTTTTTAAAACAAAGGTCAAAGATAGTCAATATCAGTAATAATAACGAAGAAATATAAAAAGAGGTAAGGAATATGAACAACAACTTTAATAATTTTAACAACATGGACGATTTATTTAACCAATTGATGGGTGGTATGCGAGGATACAGTTCTGAAAACCGTCGCTACTTAATTAATGGACGTGAAGTGACACCTGAGGAATTTGCTCATTATCGTGCAACGGGTCAATTGCCAGGAAATGCAGAAACTGATGGACAAATGAAACAACAGTCTTCAGGTATGAAACAAGACGGTGTCCTTGCAAAACTAGGTCGAAACTTGACAGCAGAAGCACGTGAGGGCAAGCTGGATCCTGTTATCGGACGAAACAAGGAAATTCAAGAAACATCTGAAATCCTCTCACGTCGTACCAAAAACAATCCTGTTTTGGTTGGAGACGCAGGTGTTGGTAAGACAGCAGTTGTCGAAGGCCTAGCGCAAGCCATTGTGAATGGCGATGTTCCAGCTGCCATTAAGAACAAGGAAATTATTTCTATTGATATCTCAGGACTTGAGGCTGGGACTCAATACCGCGGTAGTTTTGAAGAAAACATTCAAAACTTGGTAAACGAAGTCAAAGAAGCTGGAAATATTATCCTTTTCTTCGACGAAATTCACCAAATTCTTGGTGCTGGATCTACTGGAGGTGACAGTGGTTCTAAAGGGCTTGCGGATATTCTCAAGCCAGCCCTCTCTCGTGGAGAATTGACCGTGATTGGGGCAACGACTCAAGACGAATACCGTAACACTATCTTGAAGAATGCAGCTCTTGCTCGTCGTTTCAACGAAGTCAAGGTCAATGCTCCTTCAGCAGAGGATACATATAAAATTCTTCAAGGAATTCGTGACCTCTATCAACAACACCATAATGTCATCTTGCCAGACGAAGTTTTGAAAGCAGCGGTGGATTATTCTGTTCAGTATATTCCTCAACGTAGCTTGCCAGATAAGGCTATCGACCTTGTCGATGTTACAGCAGCTCACTTGGCGGCTCAACATCCTGTAACAGATGTGCATGCTGTTGAACGTGAAATTGAGGTAGAAAAAGACAAGCAAGAAAAAGCAGTTGAGGCAGAAGATTTTGAAGCAGCTCTAAACTATAAAACACGTATCGCAGAATTGGAAAAGAAAATCGAAAACCACACAGAAGATATGAAAGTGACTGCAAGTGTCAACGATGTGGCTGAGTCTGTAGAACGAATGACCGGTATTCCAGTGTCACAAATGGGAGCATCTGATATCGAACGTTTGAAAGATATGGCTCATCGTCTGCAAGATAAGGTAATCGGTCAAGATAAGGCAGTTGAAGCTGTAGCCCGTGCTATCCGTCGTAACCGTGCTGGTTTTGATGAAGGTAATCGCCCAATCGGTAGCTTCCTCTTTGTAGGACCAACTGGGGTTGGTAAGACAGAACTTGCTAAGCAATTGGCGCTAGATATGTTTGGAACCAAGGATGCCATCATCCGTTTGGATATGTCTGAATACAGTGACCGCACAGCTGTTTCTAAGCTAATTGGTACAACAGCAGGCTATGTGGGTTATGATGACAATAGCAATACCTTAACAGAACGTGTTCGTCGCAATCCATACTCTATCATTCTCTTGGATGAGATTGAAAAGGCTGATCCTCAAGTCATTACCCTTCTCCTCCAAGTCTTGGATGATGGTCGTTTGACAGATGGTCAAGGAAATACAGTAAACTTCAAGAATACGGTGATTATCGCAACTTCAAACGCAGGCTTTGGTTACGAAGCTAACTTGACAGAAGATGCGGACAAACCAGAATTGATGGACCGTTTGAAACCATTCTTCCGTCCAGAGTTCCTCAACCGCTTTAACGCAGTCATTGAGTTCTCACACTTGACTAAGGAAGACCTTTCTAAAATTGTGGACTTGATGCTGGCTGAAGTCAACCAAACCTTGGCTAAGAAAGACATTGATTTAGCAGTTAGTCAAGCGGCTAAAGACTATATCACAGAAGAAGGCTACGATGAAGTCATGGGTGTTCGTCCACTCCGTCGTGTGGTTGAACAACAAATCCGTGACAAAGTCACAGACTTCCACTTGGATCACCTAGATGCCAAACACCTAGAAGCAGATATGGAAGACGGTGGTTTGGTTATTCGTGAGAAAGCTTAACTAGAGATTTTGAGAATAAAAAAGAAGGAACCAGCTGAAAAAACTGGTTCCTTTTTTGTGTTTAAATCACATGACGCTCAAAGGCATCATCTGAGATTCCTTGTTCCAAGATGAGTTTAGCCCATTCTTTAGCAGAGAAGAGGCTGTGGTCCTTGTAGTTTCCGCAAGATTCGATGGTTGTTCCAGGGACATCTTCCCAAGTAGTGGTCTCAGCGATTTCTTTGAGCGAATCCTTGATAACAGCTGCAATCTCAGCGCTAGTATGACGTCCCCACATAATCATATGGAAACCTGTACGACAACCAAATGGGGAACAATCAATCATACCGTCGATGCGGGTACGGATGAGTTTGGCCAAGAGATGCTCGATAGTATGAAGGCCAGCGGTAGGGATTGAGTCTTCGTTTGGTTGCACTAAACGAATATCATAATTGGAGATGACATCTCCCTTTGGCCCTGTTTCTACCCCAATCAAGCGAACATAGGGTGCTTTAACAATGGTGTGGTCAAGTTCAAAACTTTCAACAATAACTTCTTTTGACATGGTAAATCCTTTCAGTTTTCTAATTTCATTATAACATAAAGCCGGCTCCTGAGACAGAGAGAAAACCTCTCCGATAGTGGAGAGGTTCAAATCTTTACTTACGATACAAGCGATCGTATTGGTAATAAGGGTCAAAGGTTACATTGATACCCAATTTGCGAAGGACATTCTTGTCTTCATCAGTCAAGATGATGGTTGAGTGGGCTTCGCTTCCTTTGAGGTTGCCAAGTTCTTCCATAGCGCGAGCAGCATCAGGATTTTCTGTAGCTGTGATAGCAAGTGCAATCAAAATTTCATTTGAATGAAGGCGTGGATTGCGGCTACCGAGATGATCGATTTTAAGACCTTGGATTGGCTTAACAACTTCAGGTTCGATTAGTTTTACTTCTTTAGCGATGTCAGCTGATTTCTTGATGGCGTTGATAAGAGCAGCGGCTGTAGGACCAAAGAGTTCTGAGTTCTTACCAGTGACAATTTCCCCAGTTGGCAATTCAAGGCCTAGGGCTGGTCCGCCAGTTTCTTCAGCTTTTTGGCGTGCAGTAACAGCAACCTTACGGTCTGCAGGTGTGATGCCGAGGTCATTCATAAGCAACTCAATTTTCTTGACAGCAGATTCGCCCACTTTTTCGGCTTTGAAATCAAGAACAGTCTGATAGTAGCGACGGATGATTTCTTGTTTAGAGGCTTCGATAGCAGCCTCATTATCTGTAATAGCGAAACCAACCATGTTGACACCCATATCTGTCGGAGAAGAGTATGGGGACTCTCCTAGGATACGTTCCAACATGCGTTTGAGCACTGGGAAAATCTCGATATCACGGTTGTAGTTGACAGTGGTTTCTCCGTAGGTTTGGAGATGGAAGGGGTCAATCATGTTGACATCGTCAAGGTCTGCTGTGGCAGCCTCGTAGGCCAAGTTGACTGGGTGATGAAGGGGAAGATTCCAGACTGGGAAGGTTTCAAATTTAGCGTAACCAGACTTGATACCATTGATTTGGTCGTGATACATATTGGACATACAAGTTGCTAATTTTCCAGAACCAGGTCCAGGAGCGGTTACGACAATCAAGTTGCGACTGGTTTTGATGTAGTCATTTTTTCCCATGCCTTCTGGAGAAATGATGTGATCCATATCCGTCGGATATCCTTTGATTGGATAATGAAGATAAGAATCAATTCCGTTTTTTTCCAGTTGGTTGCGGAAGGCATCTGCAGCTGGTTGGCCAGCGTACTGTGTGATGACCACTGAGCCAACAAAAATTCCCAATTCATTGAATTTATCAATCAAGCGAAGAACTTCTTGGTCATAAGAAATTCCCAAGTCACCACGTGCCTTGGAATGTTCGATGTTGCTAGCGTTAATGGCAATTACAACCTCGACTTGCTCTTTCAATTCTTGCAAGAGCTTGATTTTGTTGTCAGGCTCATAACCAGGAAGGACACGAGCAGCGTGGAAATCTTCTAACATTTTGCCACCAAACTCCAAGTAGAGCTTGCCGTCAAATTGGTTAATGCGCTCCAAAATGTGGTCGCGCTGTAGATTCAAATATTGTTCAGAACTAAAAGCTTGTTTTTTCATTTTTTTACCTCTGACCCCTATTATAATAAAAAATTGGAAGTTAGGAAACTATGGAGTTAAAAAAGGAATCAAAAAGATTAGGCAAACGCTTGCATAAAATTTTAAAAAGCGCTATCATAGACTACAGCTTATTAAAATAATGAGGTAAGAAGATGCAAGAAAAATGGTGGCACAATGCCGTAGTCTATCAGGTCTATCCTAAGAGTTTTATGGATAGTAATGGAGATGGAACTGGCGATTTGCCAGGAATTACCAGTAAGTTAGACTATCTAGCCAAGTTAGGAATTACAGCGATTTGGCTTTCTCCAGTTTATGACAGTCCTATGGATGATAATGGCTATGATATTGCTGATTATCAAGCGATTGCAGCTATTTTCGGAACCATGGAGGATATGGACCAACTGATCGCGGAAGCTAAGAAGCGTGATATTCGTATCATCATGGACTTAGTGGTCAATCATACTTCAGATGAGCATGCTTGGTTTGTCGAGGCCTGTGAAAATCCTGATAGCCCTGAACGAGACTACTATATCTGGCGGGATGAACCAAACGATTTGGAGTCTATCTTTAGTGGGTCTGCTTGGGAGTACGATGAAAAGTCAGGTCAGTACTATCTCCACTTTTTCAGCAAGAAGCAACCTGATCTCAACTGGGAAAATGAAAAACTTCGTCAGAAAATTTATGAGATGATGAATTTCTGGATTGATAAAGGCATTGGTGGTTTCCGCATGGATGTCATTGACATGATTGGGAAAATTCCTGACGAGAAAGTAGTCAATAATGGTCCCATGCTCCATCCCTATCTCAAGGAGATGAATCAGGCGACCTTTGGAGATAAGAATCTCTTGACAGTGGGAGAGACCTGGGGAGCAACGCCAGAGATTGCCAAGCTCTACTCGGATCCAAAGGGGCAAGAATTGTCTATGGTCTTCCAGTTTGAACATATCGGTCTTCAGTATCAGGAAGGTCAGCCTAAATGGCACTATCAAAAAGAGCTGAATATCGCTAAGTTAAAAGAGATTTTCAACAAATGGCAGACAGAGTTAGGAGTTGAGGACGGCTGGAATTCCCTCTTCTGGAACAATCATGACCTCCCTCGTATTGTCTCAATCTGGGGAAATGATCAAGAATACCGCGAAAAATCTGCCAAAGCCTTTGCAATATTGCTTCATCTCATGAGAGGGACTCCTTATATCTACCAAGGTGAGGAGATTGGGATGACCAACTATCCGTTTGAAACGCTGGACCAAGTAGAAGATATTGAATCTCTTAACTATGCGCGTGAAGCTCTTGAAAAAGGTGTTCCGATGGAAGAAATCATGGACAGTATCCGTGTCATTGGACGTGACAATGCCCGTACTCCAATGCAATGGGATGAGAGCAAAAACGCTGGTTTCTCGACAGGTCAGCCTTGGTTGGCAGTCAATCCAAACTATGAAGTAATCAACGTTCAGAAAGCGCTGGCAAATCCAGAATCTATTTTCTATACTTATCAGAAACTGGTTCAAATCCGTAAGGAGAATAGCTGGCTGATTCGAGCTGACTTTGAACTATTGGAAACAGCTGACAAGGTCTTTGCCTATATCCGTAAAGATGGCGACCGTCGCTTCCTAGTTGTGGCCAACTTATCCAATGAAGAGCAAGACATGACAGTAGAAGGAAACGTCAAATCTGTCTTGATTGAAAACGCCCTAGCTCAAGAAGTCTTTGAAAAACAAATCTTAGCTCCATGGGATGCTTTCTGTGTGGAATTACTATAAATATTTTTTACAGAAAAATTTAAAATTGAAATCGCATAAAAACAAGGGAGGACTGTATGAAAGGCAGAAATCCTTTGTTTTTTTTATAACCAAGGTTTATAAACTTTCATTCTCAAAATTCAATTAACTTTACAAATTCCCACTATTTTGGTAAAATAAACTTATGTTATAAAAACTAACATAAAGGAGAAAGAAGATGACTACAAAAAAGCGTGTCCTTAGTGCAGGCCTGACTTTTGCAGCTGCTTTGCTTTTAGCTGCTTGCGGACAATCAGGTTCAGATACAAAAACTTACTCATCAACCTTTAGTGGAAATCCAACTACATTTAACTACTTGTTAGACTACTACGCTGATAATACAGCCATCATTACCAACCTAGTTGATGGTTTGCTTGAAAATGACAACCACGGAAACCTAGTTCCATCTTTGGCAGAAGACTGGTCTGTTTCAAGCGATGGCCTGACTTATACCTACAAACTGAGAAAAGATGCCAAATGGTTCACGGCTGACGGTGAAGAGTACGCCCCAGTCAAGGCACAAGATTTTGTGACAGGTATCAAGTATGCAGTGGATAATAAATCCCAGGCCATTGACTTGATTCAAAACTCGATCAAGGGCTTGAATGATTATATTACAGGAGCGGATTCTGACTTTTCTAAGGTTGGGGTGAAGGCCATTGACGACCATACTGTTGAGTATACTTTGGCACGCCCAGAGCCTTACTGGAATTCAAAAACAACCAATAGTATTCTTTTCCCAGTGAATGAAGAGTTTCTAAATTCGAAAGGGAAAGATTTTGGTACTCTATCTCCAGATAGTATTCTTTACAGCGGACCTTATTTGTTAAAAGATTTCACATCAAAATCATCGATCGAATATGTGAAAAATCCGCATTACTACGATCATGATAAAGTATCAATTGAACACGTAAAATTGGCTTATTTTGATGGTTCAGACCAAGAATTGACCATCCGTAACTTTGAAAGTGGAGCTTATTCAATCGCTGGGGTTTATCCAAATAGTTCTAACTTCGCCAAGACCAAAGAAAAATATAAGGATAATATCGTTTATAGCTTGCAGGACAAGACTTCTTGGTATTTTAATTTCAATGTCAACCGTAAGGCTTACAATCACACTGCTAAAACGACAGATGAGCAGAAGAAGTCAACTGAGACAGCTGTCTTGAATAAAAACTTCCGCCAAGCAGTGAACTTTGCCTTGGACCGCACAGCCTATTCTGCTCAGTCAAATGGGGAAGATGCGGCTAGCAAGACCCTTCGTAACACCCTAGTGCCTCCTACATTTGTTCAAGTTGGAGACAAGACTTTTGGAGAAGTAGTCGCTTCTAAATTGGTCAACTATGGCACAGAATGGTCAGGTATTAACTTGGCAGATGCTCAGGATGCCTATTTTAACAAAGAAAAAGCCCAAGCAAAATTTGCAGAAGCTAAAAAAGAATTGGCGAGTCAAGGTGTGACTTTCCCTATTCACTTGGATGTGGCTGTTGATCAGACAAGTAAAAATGCCGTGACAGGAATGAACTCAGTTAAGCAGACCCTTGAGTCAGTTTTGGGTGCTGATAACATTGTCATTGATGTTCAACAACTTTCAACAGATGATTTTAATAACGTAGCTTTCTTGGCACCAACGCCAGCTGATCGAGACTATGATTTGAACTTTGATGGCTGGGTAGGTGACTATCAAGATCCGTCAACTTATCTTAATCCTTTCAATGCAGAGGATGGGTTCTACCTCAAGATTTTTGGTCTAGATGCTCAAGAAGATAAAGCTAAGATTGCTAGCTTGGGGCTTGATACCTACACCAAGATGCTCAAAGATGCAGATAGTGAAAATAAAGATGTAGCCAAACGCTATGAAAAATATGCTGGAGCACAGGCTTGGATGATTGACAATTCTCTGATTATGTCAGCCATGTCAAGTGGTGGAACAGCTTCTGTAACCAAAGTAACGCCATTTACAAGAGGCTATTCACTGGTCGGCATCAAGGGTGACGGCAATAACTACAAGTATATGAAACTGCAAAAAGATACTGTGACAACCAAACAGTATGAAGAAGCTAAGACTAAATGGGAGCAAGAAAGCAAAAAAGCAATCGAAAAAGCTCAAAAAGAAGCAGAAAATCATGTTAAATAAAGATGAGCGAGGTTCCGTAAGGGGCCTCGTTTTAACATCTATATAGTAAATTTATTGATGTAATTGTTTGCAAGTAAAAAGAATGTTTCAGAAATAAGATGAAAACGCCTTACCTAAGTGGATTTACCCCACAAGTGTATTTTTTTATGATATAATAAAATGAAATAAAAATTGATAATAGAGGTATATCGTGAGTAGGTCTTCGAAGCGAGCTCGTCAGGGTAAAACAAAAATATTGATTAGTTGGGGGTTGCTAGCTATCTATGCATTACTAGCAGTCTTTTTATTGTTTTTGATTTTCAAGTACAATATGCTAGCCTTCCGATATCTCAATATAGTGGTCACTGTCTTAATTGTAGCCTTAGCCATCTTGTGCTTCTTTTTAATTCGGTCCAAGAAAGTTCAAAATCTAACGCTGTTTTTATTACTACTTGGTGTGTTAATCAATGGTACTTCTCTCTTTGCTGTAGGGCAGTTCATTGGATTTACCAGTCGCCTGAATGCGACATCGAATTACTCGAATTATTCGATGAGTGTTGCGGTGTTAGCAGATAGTCCAATTGATAATATCAGTCAGGTAACCAGTGTAATGGGGCCTACTGGGACGGATAAGGATAATATCCAACAGTTGATGAATGATCTGAAAGCTACTCAAAATAAAGAACTGACAGTCGAAGAAAGCAGCTCCTATCTTGCGGCATATAAGAGCCTGTTAGCTGGCGATACAAAGGCAATCATTCTAAACAGTGTCTTTGAAAATATTATCGAATCGGAATATCCTGACTATGCTTCAAAAATTAAGAAAATCTATACCAAAGGATTAACCAAAACGGTTGAAACTCCAAAAGATGTCAAAGGTGACAGTTTCAACGTTTATATCAGCGGAATTGATACTTATGGTCCAATCAGTTCGGTTTCTCGTTCGGATGTCAATATCATTATGACAGTGAATCGTGAAACGAAAAAGATTCTCTTAACAACAACCCCTCGTGATTCCTATGTTCCAATTGCAGATGGTGGTAACAACCAAAAAGATAAGTTGACCCATGCGGGTATTTATGGGGTAGATGCTTCCATTCATACACTGGAAAATCTCTACGGTATTGATTTAAATTACTACGCTCGTTTGAATTTCACCTCTTTCTTGAAATTGATTGATCTCCTTGGTGGAGTTGATGTCTATAATGATCAGGAATTTACATCTCGTCACGGGAAGTTTCATTTCCCAGTAGGGAATGTTCATCTTGATTCGGAGCAGGCTCTTGGCTTTGTGCGTGAGCGCTATTCTCTGGCAGATGGAGACCGGGATCGTGGTCGCAATCAGCAAAAGGTCATTGTGGCTATTCTGCAAAAGTTAACCTCGACAGAAGCTTTGAGAAATTATGACAGTATTATTAAGGGGTTGCAAGATTCGATTCAAACCAATATGCCACTTGAAACCATGATGAACTTAATCAATGCTCAACTTGAGAGTGGTGGAACTTATAAGATTAATTCACAAGATCTTAAAGGAACAGGGCGGATGGATTTGCCATCTTATGCCATGCCTGATAGTAACCTCTACATGATGGAGATAAGTGATAGCAGTTTAGAGTCAGTCAAGGCTGCAATCAATGATGTGATGGAAGGAAAATAAGACAAAATGATTGATATTCATTCGCATATTGTATTTGGTGTGGATGATGGTCCAAAATCTAAGCAAGAAAGCAAGGCGCTTCTGGCAGAAGCCTATAGGCAAGGGGTAAGGACTATTGTATCGACATCGCATAGACGAAAAGGAATGTTTGAAACTCCTGAGGAGACAATAGAGGCAAACTTCCAAGAAGTTAAGGAGCTAGCCAAGGAGGTGGCTCCAGACTTGACCATTCTCTATGGAGCAGAAATTTATTATACTAGTGATGTGCTTGCGAAATTGGAGAAACAGGTCATTCCAAGTCTTAATGGGACACGCTATGCTCTCATTGAGTTTAGTATGGCTACCCCTTATCGGGAAATCCATACTGCTTTGAGCAATGTTCTCATGCTTGGGATAACGCCTGTAGTTGCCCACATTGAACGTTACCATGAATTAGAGAATAACGAAAAACGGGTGAAAGAGTTGATTGATATGGGTTGCTACACTCAAATCAATAGCTCAAGTATTTTAAAACCAAAGTTATTTGGAGATAAATATAAATTTATGAAGAAACGAGCTCGCTATTTTCTAGAGCGTGACTTGGTACATTTTGTTGCTAGTGATATGCACAATTTAGACCAAAGACCACCTTACATGAAAGAAGCTTATGAGATCGTTTCAAAACAATACGGTGATAGAAAGGCGAGAGAATTATTTATCGAAAATCCTCGCATCATCTTAGCTGATCAAATTATTTAGGAGTTGACATGAAAGAAAATAAAGAAATCGCAATTGACATTGTCCAATTATTTAAAATCCTTTGGAAGAAGAAAATCGCTATCATCTTGACTGCGATTGTAGCAGCTGTCCTAGCTTTCGGTGTAAGCAGTTTTGTACTAACACCTGAGTACTCTAGTACAACACGTATTTATGTGGTTAATCGAAATCAATCAGAAAAAGCAGGTTTGACCAACCAGGATTTGCAGGCTGGTACTTACCTGGTAAAAGACTATAAGGAAATTATCCTTTCGCAAGATGTACTGGAGAAAGTCATTTCAAATCTTAAACTAGAGAAAACAGTTAAGGCATTAAGCAAGAAGATTCAGGTAACAGTGCCTGTAGATACTCGTATCGTGTCAATTGCTGTAAAAGATGCACAGCCAGAAGAAGCGAGCCGTATCGCCAATGCTCTTCGTGAGGTTGCATCGGAAAAAATCATTTCTGTAACTCGTGTATCTGATGTGACAACACTAGAGGAAGCGAGACCGGCACTAACTCCATCCTCACCTAATATTCGTCGAAATACTGCGCTTGCTTTCCTAGTAGGTGGTGCAGTAATGGTTGTTTCAGTCTTATTGTTTGAATTATTGGATGATCGTGTCAAGCGACCAGAAGATGTCGAAGAAGTCATGCATGTCGCACTTTTAGGAATTGTTCCAGATTTGGATAAGTTAAAGTAAGGGAGAAAATATGCCAACATTAGAAATCGCACAAAAGCGTTTAGATTTTGCTAAAAAAGCTGAAGAACACTATAATGCTTTGCGCACCAATATTCAATTGAGTGGTGATAATTTGAAAGTTCTTGCCATCTCATCTGTCAAACCTGGTGAAGGGAAATCTACAACTTCAACTAATATCGCCTGGGCTTTCGCACGTGCAGGCTATAAAACATTACTAGTAGATGCGGATATCCGTAATTCAGTTATGTCTGGTGTCTTCAAGTCAAGAGAAAAAATTACTGGATTGACTGACTTTTTGGCAGGGACTACTGATCTTTCAAATGGTCTCTGTGATACCAATATTGATAACCTATTTGTTATTCAGGCAGGACCGACATCACCTAATCCAACGGCCCTCCTGCAGAGTGAAAATTTCCATACCATGATTGATACCCTACGTAAGTATTTTGACTATGTCATTGTGGATACTGCACCGATTGGGATGGTTATTGACGCCGCTATCATTACACAAAAATGTGATGCTTCTATCTTGGTTACGGCAGCTGGAGAGACAAAACGACGTGATGTCTTAAAGGCGAAGGAACAGTTAGAACAAACAGGGACTCCTTTTTTAGGTGTAGTTCTAAATAAATTCAACACCGAAGTTGAAAAATACGGAGCTTATGGTGGTTATGGAGCTTATGGAGCTTATGGCAATTATGGGAAAAAGTAAAAAATAAACTAGGAAGTAGTTATGGAAGAGAAAGGGATAAAAATATCTCTGGCAGTAATCCAGAGTTTTATAGTAGTGTTACTGGGGTATTTTCTTAGTTTTGTTAAAGAGACAGATATTCTTTCAACAACAATGATTGTCCTATATATTCTCCACTACATAGTATTTTATTTTAGTGATTTCGGTCAAGATTTTTTTAAAAGAGGATATTTACGTGAGCTTGTTCGCTTGACAAAATATATCATTTTCTTTGCGTTGGCAATTAGTCTTTCCAATTTCTTTTTAGAAGAACGCTTTAGCATCTCTAGACGAGGCATGGTGTATTTCTTAACCTTACACTCGATTCTAATGTATCTATTCAATATTTTTATCAAGTATTATTCGAAACGGATATTTCCTAATTTGAAATGGAGTAAAAAACTATTCTTGATTACAGCAACATCTAGAGTTGAGAAAGTGATGGATAAATTACTTGATGCTGGTGATTTCTTTGGAGAACTGGTGGCAGTTAGTGTATTAGATAAACCTAATTTCCAACATGATACTATTACAGTCGTACCAGTCGAAGATATTTTAAATTTTGCAACTCACGAAGTTGTGGACGAAGTGTTTATCAATCTTCCTAGTGAAGAATATGATATTGGTGAATTTATTTCTCGTTTTGAAACGATGGGAATTGATGTAACAGTTAATCTAAATGCTTTTGACCATAATCTAGGGCGTGACAAGAAAATCCGTGGGATGGCTGGTCTAAATGTCATTACCTTTTCGACGAAATTTTATAAAAATAGTCATGTCATTGCTAAGCGTGTCATAGATATTATTGGTTCTATTTTTGGTTTAATGATTTGTGGCTTAGTCAGTATAGTTCTAGTTCCAGCTATTAGAAAAGATGGTGGGCCTGCTATTTTTGCCCAGACACGTATAGGAAAAAACGGTCGACATTTTACTTTTTATAAATTTAGATCAATGTGTATTGATGCTGAGGATAAAAAGAGAGAATTGTTGGAGAAAAATACTATGCAGGGTGGTATGTTTAAGATGGATAATGATCCTCGCATCACAAACATTGGGCGCTTTATCCGTAAAACTAGCTTGGATGAACTCCCTCAATTTTGGAATGTTTTGAAAGGGGATATGAGTCTAGTTGGAACAAGACCGCCAACAGTTGATGAATATGAGACATACACACCTGAACAAAAACGTCGATTGAGTTTTAAACCAGGTATCACTGGACTTTGGCAAGTTAGTGGTAGAAGTGAGATTAAGAATTTTGATGAAGTTGTTAAATTAGATGTAGCTTATATAGACGATTGGACAATTTGGAAAGATATTGAAATTCTACTAAAAACAGTTAAAGTTGTATTTATGAGGGATGGAGCGAAGTAAAATTATGAATAAAGTGAGGGAAATTCAACTAGGAGAATTATCTTTATTGAAAAGTTATATTGCTATTTGTAGTAAACATGATTTAAGATATTATGCTTTGGGAGGAACATTGCTAGGAGCAATTCGTCATAAAGGATTTATTCCTTGGGATGATGATATGGATTTAGGGATGCCTCGAAAAGATTATGAAAAATTTATATCTATTTGTAAAAAGGAACTTCCAGAACATGTTATCTTGAGGCTTCACGATGATAATTTAGGTAATACCTCTATTATGGATACATCTTTACAAATTCCATTTGGAGATGAACTATGTAGTCCATTCATAGATATTTTCCCTCTGGATGGTTATCCAGATGATCGTTTTTATTATTTTATTCATACAAACAAAATTAAACTCTATCGAGCACTTTCTAAAATTTCTGTAATCGATCGTTTACATGACAGAGATCGGGGAAGTTTTGAAAATGCAATTGTGAGTATATCAAAAGTTTTGAAACTAAATAAACTTCTAAAAACAACCACTATTAACAACAAATTACAAAATCTAATTAAACAATATGATTTTGAAACTAGTTCAATAGTAGGTAATGTATTAGGTTCCTACAGAGAACGTGAACTTGCTAGAAAAGAAGTATTCGGTGAACCACAATTATTAGAGTTTGAGAACTTGGAAATCAGTTGCCATGCAAACCCAGATGAATATTTAACAAAAATATACGGTGATTACATGAAGTTACCCGAAGAAGCAGAACGTAAGGGTCATTTCGAGTCTACATGGGGAGATTAATTTGAATAGTTTTGATTTAATGGGGGTCAGGATTGACCCTTTAACAATGGATGAAACAGTACAGGCGGTTGAGAATTTTGTCATTGAACAACGCCCTCTTCATTTAATGGGCGTAAACGCTGATAAGATTAACCAATGTCAATCAGATGAAGTCATTAAAAAGATAGTTAACGAGTCTGAGATTATCAATGCAGATGGTGCATCAGTCGTTCTAGCCTCCCGATTTTTGGGCTATCAAGTTCCAGAACGAGTTGCTGGAATTGATTTAATGCAAAGATTATTAAAATTAGCGGATGAAAAATCTTATTCAGTGTATTTCTTTGGTGCTAAAGAAGAAGTTTTGCAAGATATGTTACAAAAATTCAAAGAAGAGTATCCAAATCTACTAGTTGTTGGACATCGTAATGGTTATTTTTCTGAGGAAGGTGAGCAAGATATTCAGGAAGATATTCGTGAAAAGAATCCCGACTTTGTATTTGTTGGAATTACCTCACCTAAAAAAGAATACATCATCCAAAAATTTATGGATAATGGAGTGAATTCTATTTTTATGGGTGTAGGAGGTAGCTTTGACGTACTGTCTGGTCACATTCAGCGTGCTCCACTTTGGATGCAAAAATCAAACTTGGAGTGGTTATTCCGAGTTGCTAATGAACCAAAGCGTCTCTTTAAACGATACTTTGTAGGGAATGTTACCTTTATTAAGCGAGTTTTAGATGAGAAACGAAAAACGAAAAAATAATATTTTACATATTTCACGAACGATGGATATTGGTGGTGCTGAGAGAATCGTGTATCAGTTGAGTTCTGATTTGCAAGATGAATTTGATAGTGTACATGTTGCTTCTACAGGAGGCCTTTGGGAACCAAAATTAGATGCCCAAGGAATTATCCATCATAAAATTCACGATATAGACAGCAAAAATCCTCTTACTGTTTTGAAGTTGCTTCTTACTATTTATCAAATTATTAAGACAAATAAGATTACTCTGGTTCATACGCATCATCGTATGGCAGCTTTTTATATTCGTTTATTAAAACTGATAAATCCCAAGCTAGTCCATGTTTACACTGCTCATAATGTCTTTAAAGATAAGTTGCCTTTATATAGATTTTCACTGAAAAATGCCTATAGTATTGCAGTTGGTCAAGCAGTTAATAAAAATTTGAAAGATGATGTGGGAGTGACAGACAGCACTGTTATCTATAACGGAGTGATCTTGAAACAGTCAGATAGACAAGTTGATGAGATTATGAAGTTTGATGGAATCAAGCTAGGCTGTATTGCAAGATTATCTAAACAAAAAGGTTTGACTTATCTGCTTGATGCGATTTCTTTGATTTCAGATGAAAAACTTCGTTTATTTATCGTTGGGGATGGAGAGCTTAGAGCCGAACTAGAAAACAAGGTTAAAGAACTAAATCTGGAAGATAAAGTATCTTTTTTAGGATATCGCAAGGATATAGTAGAATGTATCAATAGTTTTGATTTTTGTGTTTTGCCTTCAGTATTTGAAGGATTTGGCCTAGTTGCCATTGAGGCATTTATGAATAGCAAAACCTTAGTTGCCACGGATATACCGGGATTAAACGAAGTTGTTACAAATGAAAATGGGATCTTGGTTCCTGCTAAAGATGCTAGGGCCTTAGCTTCTGCTATTGAGAGTCTGGCGACTGACTCAACTCTTAGAACTAGGTTAGCTCATCAAGCTAAAAAAGATTATGAAGAGAAGTTTAGTTATCCTTTATTTTTAGAGAATTATCGTAAATTTTATCAAAAACTAATGGGGGATTCGAAATGAAAAAAGTAATGTTAGTTTTTGGGACGCGTCCAGAAGCAATAAAAATGTGTCCCTTAGTGAATGAACTGAAGAAAAATGATTCAATCAAAACACTTGTATGTGTAACTGGTCAACATAAAGAAATGTTAGAGCAAGTTTTAGATGTCTTTAAAGTTGTTCCTGATTATGATTTAGGAATTATGAAGGCAAATCAAACACTATTTACAATCACGACAAGTATTTTAGATAAAATTCAAGCAGTTTTAGAGCAGGAAAAACCAGATATTGTTCTTGTTCATGGGGATACTACAACCACTTTTGCGACAGCTTTAGCTGCATTTTACATGGGAATTAAAGTTGGACACGTAGAGGCAGGACTGAGAACTTATAATCTTCAAAGCCCATTTCCTGAAGAATTCAATCGTCAGACTACTTCAATTATTTCGGATTTCAATTTTGCTCCGACAGAAGTGGCTAAAGAGAATCTTCTAAAAGAGGGAAGAGAGAATATCTATGTTACTGGAAATACTGTCATTGACGCCTTGAAGACAACTGTTCAAGAGCATTATGACCATCCTATTTTAGAGTGGGCTAAGGATAGTAAACTAATCATGTTGACAGCCCATCGACGTGAAAATCTTGGTCAACCCATGGAAAATATGTTTAATGCAGTTAATCGTATCCTGAATGAGTTTGAAGATGTTAAAGTCGTATATCCTATCCATAAGAATCCTAAGGTTCGTGAGTTAGCAAGTAAGGTGTTTGGCGACAATGAACGTATGAAAATCATTGAACCTCTAGAAGTCATTGATTTCCATAATTTTATGAATCAAAGCTACATGATTTTAACAGATTCGGGTGGTGTACAAGAAGAAGCACCTTCTTTAGGTAAACCAGTATTGGTAATGCGTGATACAACAGAACGTCCAGAGGGGATTGCTGCAGGAACCTTGAAATTAGTAGGAACAGAAGAAGAAAATATTTATACTAATTTCAAACTGCTTTTAGAAGATGAAACAGAGTACAGCAAGATGAGTAAAGCAAGTAATCCATATGGAGATGGAAAAGCTTGTGAGCGTATTGTTGATATCATTTTGGAAGGATTATCATAATGGATCAGATTTCTATTGTTGTACCAGTGTACAATGTTGAGAACTATTTGAGTTATTGTGTAGAAAGTCTAAGACAACAAACATATAAAAATATTGAAATAATCTTAGTAGATGATGGTTCGACGGATAGTTCTGGAGAAATTTGTGACCAATATGCTCGAGAAGATGACAGAATAAAAGTTCTGCATATTGAAAATGGGGGATTGTCCAATGCCCGCAATACTGGGGTAAAAGAATCTTCAACAGATTGGATTGTTTTCATTGATTCAGACGATTATTATGACCATAGAGCCATTGAATATTTAGTAGAACTTAGAGATAAGTATAGAGTTGATCTTGTAGCAACTCCAGTGATTGAAGTTAGAAACTATGAACATAGTGATTTCCTAGGAGATTTCAGAGAGAAATATTCTGGAAAATTAGATCGTAGAACAGCTTTAGAACAAATGTTTTATGGAAATTATGTTGGGACACATTCAGGTGGTAAACTATATAAGAAAGAAATCTTATTAAGGTTTCCATATCCTAATGGGATGCTGTATGAAGATTTAGCTCTTGCTTATGAGCATATTGCTTCCTGTGAAAATATTGCTGTTAGTGATCTAAATCTTTATAAATACTATCGAAGACCAGGAAGTATTGTAAATTCTAAGTATAGTGATCGTCTCTTAGATTTTTACAAGGCAATGGAATGGAATAGAAGTTATGTTGAACGAGACTATTCAGGTGATAGTGATATGCGAAGAGCCTTGAATGTTCGCTATGTTTTTAATGGTCTGCATATTGTACATGCTATGCTTAGTTCAGATATGTATGCTGAAGTTAATAAAATTAGAAAAGAATACATTCAATATTTCAAAGATGTTATTCCGAATTCAAATGTTACAAGGAAAAATAAATTGAAATATATATTGTTTCTCGTATCTGCAAAATTGTATAAAAAAATTAGAAGGAAGATTGCTTAGATAGTTATGAAGGTTTTAAAGAACTATGCTTACAACCTCTCTTATCAATTACTAACTATTGTACTACCTTTCATAACAACACCGTATGTTACAAGGGTTTTCAGTTCAAATGATTTAGGAACTTTTGGCTACTTTAATTCGATTGTTGCTTATTTTATTTTTTTAGCAACATTAGGAGTAGCTAATTATGGGACAAAAGAAATTTCAGCTCATAGAAATAATATTCCTAATAATTTTTGGGGTATTTATACATTGCAGCTTACTGCGACTTGTATATCGATATTTCTCTATATTGGTCTGTGTTTTTCACTTTCATTCATGCAAAATCCAGTAGCTTATATATTGGTATTATCTCTATTATCTAGGGGATTAGATATTACTTGGCTTTTTCAAGGACTAGAAGATTTTAGAAAGATAACTGTTAGAAATATCACTGTCAAACTCATAGGTGTTATTTCAATATTTTTGTTCATAAAGTCTCAGAATGATTTATATCTATATGTCTTTTTATTAACTATATTTGAATTTTTAGGACAATTAAGTATGTGGCTGCCAGCTCTAGAATTTATAGGTAAGCCACAATTTGATTTCAATTATGCAAAGAAACATCTTAAACCGGTAATTTTATTGTTTTTGCCTCAAATAGCAATTTCTTTGTATGTTACTTTAGATAGAACAATGCTCGGTGCTTTAGCATCAACTACTGATGTTGGTATTTATGATCAAGCTTTAAAATTGGTGAATATCCTACTTACTTTGGTAACTTCACTAGGTAGTGTTATGCTACCACGTGTTTCGAATCTTTTATCAACAGGGGATAAGAAGTCTGTGAATCGCATGAATCAATTATCTTTCTTGATATACAATCTTGTGATTTTTCCAACTATTGCAGGTATGTTAATTATCAATAATGACTTTGTGAAATTTTTCTTAGGAAATGACTTTCAAGAAGCAAAATATGCTATTGCAATCATGATTTTTAGGATGTTTTTTATTGGTTGGACGAACATTATGGGGATTCAAATTTTGATACCTCATAATAAGAACAAAGAATTTTTGACTTCAACAACGGTTCCAGCAATTATTAGTGTTGGTTTAAATTTACTTTTACTGCCTGAATTTGGATATATTGGGGCTGCAATTGTTTCTGTATTAACAGAAGTATTTGTATGGGTTATCCAATTGTATTTTACAAGAAAATATTTAAAAGATGTACCAATTTTTAAATCAACTGTTAAAATATTTTCAGCATCAATTCTTATGTATGTTGCCCTTTCATTTTTGAAGTCAATTTTGACTTTTACACCTATTGTTAATGTTGTTGTATGTGCTATTGTGGGGGCGATACTTTATGGTTTACTAATTTTAATATTTAAAGTAGTTAGCTTAAAGGAGATAAAAGAGCAGCTGTTAAATAATTAGTATGATGATAATCTATACAGAAATAATCAAAGTTATTTTTGCAAGAATTTGTTTTAGCTAAGTTAGTTGATTGAAAAAGTCTAGAAAGGGAAGGATGGAAGATTGTAGATGAACTAAAAGTTTAAAAATATTAAATAATATATAAAAATTATCAATTATGTTCATTCTATATTATTCTTTACCAAATAAATAATATGATAAAAATTAAATTTGAAAATCTACTGGTTAGTATTGTTGTATCTGTAGTGATATTTTTTAATACTATTTCTACTACAATGCTGGATAAAACTTTTTTTCAAGCTAAAGCAAATTATCTTTTATTAGTAGTTTTGTTATTAGGTCTTCGTTTTATGTTTCCAACACGTATTTCATTTAAATATCTAATATTTTCTTCTTTGCTATTATTATCAGGAATTTTAGTATATTTTCAGACTGGAAAACTTAATTTTCTTATTTATTCAGCCCTTCTAGTTTTATTAGTTAATGTAGATATGAAAGTAGTTTTGAAAACGTATGTCATTGTAGCAGGTTTTCTTGTACTAAGTGTATTTCTTTTATCTCTCTCAGGTGCAGTACCCAATCTACAATATAATCGTGAAGGAGTTATTCGGAATTCGTTTGGATTTATCTATCCTACAGATTTTGCATCCCACTGTTTCTATATTTTCTTGGCTTTTTCTTATTTATTAAAAGATAAATTTATATGGATTAGATCTCTAATAGGTGTACTTTTATCTTTCTTTGTTATAAAATATTGTGATGCACGTTTAAATGGCTTATCAATTATTTTAGCAACAATTATTTTTATATTTTTCTATTTTAATGAAGATAAGAAATTTCGGATCTATTCAATTTTCCCTTATTCTGTAGTTCTATGTTCGTCAATAATGATGTATTTATCTTATATTTTCTCTTGGGGAACTCCATTTTTAGTATCTATCAATAAATTAATTACAGGTAGATTAGCTTTGGGGAAAAATGCATTTAATACTTTTGGTGTACATCTTTTTGGAACTAGAGACGTATTATTTAAAGGGTCAGGAGGTAAAACGGAGGCTGTTATTGATTATAACTACGTAGATTCATCGTATGTTCAAATGTTATTTACATATGGTGTTATACCTCTTGTGCTACTTATATGTCTGTATGTTGTAATTTCGAGAGAACAGTATAAGCAGGGGCAATATTTATATGTAGTAATATTATCTTTAGTGGCTCTAAACTGCATGATTGAAGCTTTTTGGTTTGTCCCGACTTACAATATATTCATGTTTTTGTTGTTCACAAAAAATACTTTTGTTAATAAATCGTTGAATAATTTTAATCCTTTGGATAAAACGGAGTTGTTAAACTGATGAAATGAATTTTTTTGATTTACAAAATTATTTTTCTTCATAAAATGAACTATTCTAACTAATATTTCAAAAAAAATTTTTAAAATCTATTTTTGCATGATATTTTAATGAGGATAACTTTACAATGCTACAAAAGTGTCGAGTCTAATAAAGGAGTGTAATATGTACGACTATCTAATCGTTGGTGCTGGTTTGTCGGGAGCAATTTTTGCTTATGAAGCAACCAAGCGTGGAAAAAAAGTAAAAGTGATTGATAAACGTGACCACATTGGTGGAAATATCTACTGTGAGAATGTAGAAGGTGTTAATGTTCATAAATATGGTGCCCATATCTTCCATACTTCTAATAAGAAAGTTTGGGATTATGTTAATCAATTCGCTGAATTCAACAACTACATCAACTCGCCTGTAGCTTATTACAAGGGTAGCCTTTATAATCTACCTTTCAATATGAATACTTTCTATGCTATGTGGGGAACAAAAACTCCTCAAGAAGTCAAAGTTAAGATTGCTGAGCAAACGGCTCATATGAAGGACGTTGAACCTAAAAATTTGGAAGAGCAAGCTATTAAGTTGATCGGTCCAGATATTTATGAAAAGTTGATCAAAGGCTATACTGAAAAGCAATGGGGACGTTCTGCGACTGACCTTCCGCCGTTTATCATCAAACGTCTACCAGTTCGTTTGACTTTTGATAATAACTACTTCAATGACCGTTACCAAGGGATTCCAATCGGTGGCTATAATGTCATTATCGAAAATATGCTGAAAGATGTTGAAGTAGAACTTGGAGTTGACTTTTTTGCCAATCGTCAGGAATTAGAAGCTTCTACTGAAAAAGTTGTCTTTACAGGGATGATTGACCAATACTTTGACTATAAACATGGTGAGTTAGAATACCGTAGTCTTCGTTTTGAGCATGAAGTTCTAGATGAAGAAAACTATCAAGGAAATGCTGTTGTAAACTACACAGAACGTGAAATTCCTTATACTCGTATTATTGAGCATAAACACTTTGAATACGGAACACAAGAGAAGACGGTTATTACTCGTGAATACCCAGCTGATTGGAAACGTGGTGATGAACCTTATTATCCAATCAATGATGAGAGAAACAATGCCATGTTTGCTAAATATCAAGAAGAAGCAGCGCAGAATGATAAGGTCATTTTCTGTGGTCGTTTGGCTGATTATAAATACTACGATATGCATGTAGTCATTGAACGTGCTCTAAATGTTGTAGAGGAAGAGTTTAAATAAGATAATGAAGGATAAAATTGATCGATGAAATATTATCTAAAAGAAGAATTCCTGAAGGATTCTGGTGCACGAAATGCGGGGAATAAGGCTCGAAATGACGTCGAAGAAATAGTGGTTCGTGAGGGATATAGTCCTTTGTTATTGATGGTAGATGATTGGTATCAAATGGGGACTATTAGAGCTCAACGACATAAGGCTAAAGCCCTATCCAAAGCAATCTCTAAGTTGAAGGAAGGGGATCAGCTACTGATTCAATTTCCTATGCTTCATCATAGTTTCTTTACGACTCATTTAGTCAAAAGAATGCAGCGTAAAGGAGTGAAGGTTCACTTTATTATCCATGATTTAGAAGTTTTGCGCTATGCTAATTTGGATACAGTACCCTTGAAGCATAAAATCCGTGTTCATCTTCAAGAGTCTAGTCTTTTGAAACAAGCTGATGGTCTTATTGCTCATAATCCAGTTATGAAATCAGTGCTTGTTGATAAGGGGATTTCTGAGAAAAAAATAGTTAGTTTAGGCATTTTTGACTATCTGATCCCGAATTATCAGGAGAAAGAAGATTTATCGAAGGAAGGAGCTATTATTGTAGCTGGAAATTTAGCCCAAGAAAAAGCAGGTTACTTATATGAGTTGCCTGCAAGACCGGCATATAACCTCTATGGTGTTGGTTTTGATGAGGCTAGAAAGCTATCCAATGAAACCTATTTTGGTTCATTTCTTCCAGATGAACTACCGGCAGCGTTGGAAGGAAGCTTTGGTTTAGTCTGGGACGGTGATAGTTCTAAAACTTGTAGCGGAGTATATGGTGAGTATTTGAGATACAATAATTCCCACAAGGCTTCCCTTTATTTGGCTTCTGGTTTTCCTATTATTGTTTGGAAACAATCTGCTTTGGCTAATTTCGTCTTAGAAAAAGAGTGTGGAATTAGTGTTGAGAGTTTACTTGACTTAGAAGAAGTATTGGAACATTTATCTCAAGCAGAATATCAGAATTTGGTCAAAAATGCTAAGGTTGTAGGCCAAAAAATTCGTGAGGGTTCTTATCTCCTTTCCGCATTGCAAGCTTTAAATTAATGAATCTAAAAATGACTTAAATAGATAGATGAGGGAATTACTGAGTTCCCTCTTTTCTTATAGTGAAAAAAGAGATTAGAAAATGAAATAAGATTAAATAGTTGTCAGAAAATAACAACTAAACATGAAAATTCTGAAAATTCTATTGACAGGACTTTAAAAAGGGTCTATAATGGATAGAAAAACAAAGGAGAATACTATGAAAACAAGGAAAGTATTGGCTCTTGCGGGAGTCACTTTATTAGCAGCTGGTGTCTTAGCGGCTTGTTCTGGTGGTTCTGCTACTAAAGGTGAGCAGACTTTTGCATTTACCTACGAGACAGACCCAGATAATCTCAACTATTTGACAACCAGCAAGGCAGCTACTTCAAACATTACTAGTAACGTCATTGATGGATTGCTTGAAAATGACCGTTATGGGAATCTTGTTCCCTCTATGGCAGAGGACTGGTCGATGGTTTGACCTACACTTATAAGATTCGTCAGGATGCCAAGTGGTACACATCTGAAGGGGAAGAATATGCTCCTGTCAAGGCTCAAGACTTTGTAACAGGTCTTAAATATGCAACAGATAAGAAATCACAAGCTCTTTACTTGGTACAGGATTCAATCAAGGGGCTGGATGCTTATGCTAAGGGAGAAAATAAAGATTTTTCTCAAGTTGGAATTAAAGCCCTTGACGATCAAACAGTCCAATACACTTTGAACAAACCTGAAAGTTTTTGGAATTCTAAAACAACAATGGGTGTCTTGGCACCAGTTAATGAAGAGTTTTTGAACTCAAAAGGGGATGATTTTGCTAAAGCGACAGATCCAAGCAGTATCTTGTATAATGGTCCTTATTTGTTAAAATCTCTTGTGGCTAAATCTTCCGTTGAATTTGCAAAAAACCCTAACTACTGGGATAAAGATAATGTTCATGTTGATAAGATAAAATTGTCATTCTGGGATGGGCAAGATACCAGCAAACCTGCAGAAAACTTTAAGGACGGTAGCCTTTCAGCAGCTCGTCTCTTTCCAACAAATGCAAGTTTTGCAGAGCTTGAGAAGAGTATGAAAGATAATATCGTCTATACTCAACAAGACTCTACGACTTATCTAGTAGGGACAAATATTGACCGTCAATCCTATAAATATACTTCCAAGACTAGCGACGAACAAAAGACATCTACTAAAAAGGCTCTCTTAAACAAGGACTTCCGCCAAGCTATTGCCTTTGGTTTTGATCGTACAGCCTATGCTTCACAAGTGAACGGTGCTAGTGGTGCAAGCAAAATCTTGCGTAATCTCTTTGTTCCACCAACGTTTGTCCAAGCGGATGGGAAGAACTTTGGCGATATGGTCAAAGAAAAATTGGTGACTTATGGAGATGAATGGAAGGATGTTAATCTTGCCGATGCCCAAGATGGTCTTTACAATCCAGACAAGGCTAAGGCTGAATTTGCGAAGGCTAAGTCAGCCTTACAGGCAGAAGGCGTGACCTTCCCAATTCATTTGGACATGCCAGTTGACCAGACAGCAACTACAAAAGTTCAGCGCGTCCAATCTATGAAACAATCCTTGGAAGCAACTTTAGGAACTGATAATGTCATTATTGATATTCAACAACTACAAAAAGATGAGGTCTTGAATATTACCTACTTTGCTGAGACAGCAGCTGGAGAAGATTGGGATATTTCAGATAATGTTGGTTGGTCTCCAGACTTTGCGGATCCATCTACTTACCTCGATATTATCAAACCATCAGTTGGTGAAAACACTAAAACCTACTTTGGCTTTGATTCTGGTACAGATAATGCTGCAGCTAAGAAGGTTGGTCTGAACGACTATGAGAAATTGGTAACTGAAGCTGGAAATGAGACAATAGATGTAGCAAAACGTTATGATAAGTATGCTACAGCCCAAGCTTGGTTGACAGATAGTGCCTTGATTATTCCAACAACATCACTCACTGGTCGCCCAATCTTGTCTAAGATGGTACCATTTACGATGCCGTTTGCCTTCTCTGGTAACAAGGGGACAAGCGATCCGCTCCTATACAAATACTTGGAACTTCAAGACAAGGCAGTCACTGTGGATGAATACCAAAAAGCTCAAGATAAATGGATGAAAGAAAAAGAAGAATCCAATAAAAAAGCGCAAGAAGAACTTGCAAAACATGTGAAATAAGATAAAAAGAAGTTAGTTATTCGCTAACTTCTTTTGGTTTATCGAAAATGAGTTGAAACCTCTCTTCACTTTCAAAGATTATGAAGATAATTTTTTTGTAGAAAAAATCCTGAGTTTTTATTCTCAGGATTTTCTTTCATCTCACTGTTGTGGTTGTTGAACTTGTGGATTTTGTGGCGTTGGTTGTACTGGTTGTGTCGGTTGAACAGCCTGGCCAGCTTGTCCTTGATTAGGATCAGTTGCTGGAGCATTATGTGGTTGTTGACCAACCGTCGTACTTGCCTGTGTAGTTGAACTTTCAGCTGTTGTGCTTGGAGTTTCTACCGTTTGTGTTTGTTGTGTTACTGAATTATTCCATGTGTTCTTGGCACTATTTTGGAAGACGAATTCTCCATTTCGGAATAGGCCGTCTGGCATCGTCCAATCTCCAGGTTGGTCATCTTCTGATAGATACGATATCATTGAGCGATAAACCTTAGCAGCAACTAGGAAACCATCTCCAACAATTGGAGTTAAACGATTTGAGTAACCAGTCCATACAGCCATAGAATACTTACGAGTATAACCTACAAACATTTCATCTGGAGCTACGTAGCCAGTGTTCTTGATATACTTTTCAATTTCGTCGTCAGTATAGTTAGAAGTACCTGTCTTACCTGCTTGTGGAAGCCATGGTAGGTAAGCACCCCGTCCGGTTCCGTAAGCTAAAACAGTTTTCATCATTTCGGTCATCATATAGGCAGTAGTTTCTTTCATAGCTCGTGTACCAGCATCAGAAAATTCTTTTTCACTACCATCACTAAAGACGATTTTATTGATATAGATTGGTTTGTGGTAAATACCACCATTAGCAAAGGCGGCATAAGCAGCAGCCATTTTTTCACTACTTGCACCGTACTGTTTGTTGGATTCAGTTGTGTTACTTGAAATGGCGTTTGCATAATGCATGCTTGGATAGTCGATACCCAGACCATTAAGGAAGGTTTTAGATCTATCTAGACCGACCTTATTCAAAGTCTCAACGGCTGTGACATTTCGTGATTGTTGGAGTGCATACTGAATTGTAATATTCCCAAAGTAACCATGATCCCAGTTGTAGACAGGAGTATCAGTACCAGGATAGTTATAAGGAACATCATGTACAATAGAAGCAGTAGAGTCATAGACTCCATATTCTAAAGCGGGAGCATAGTCAGTGATTGGTTTCATAGTAGAACCCCAGTCACGGTTGGTTTCAACGGCTTGGTTGATTCCAAAAGATACATTACTTGATTGGTGACGGGCCCCTAACTGAGCAATGACTTTACCATTCGTTACATCCACGATAGTGGAAGCTACTTGAAGTTCATCATCTGGATAAGCAACGTACTCATCTGTATTGTATACATCCCAAAGTCTCTGTTGAACATTTTTGTCGACATTAGTATAGACTTCCATACCTGTGGTAAGAAGGTTGTAGCCCGTTTCTTGTTCGACTTGGTCGATTACTTCTTTGAGGTAGTTGTCCATATAGGCTGGGTAACTATTGGCTGACTTCAAGCTTTGAAGACCGTCAGTGATAGGCGTATTAATAGCTTTTTCGTAATCTTCTGCACTGATATACTTCTGTCCCTTCATTTCTGAAAGTACCAAGTTACGACGCTCTAGAGCAGCTTCTGGATGGGAATATGGATCATATTGGTTTGGTGCTTGAGGCATTCCGGCTAGGAGTGCTAACTGTGGCAAGCTTAAATCCTTCAAGTCTTTTCCATAGTAATTTTCGGCTGCGGTTTGCATTCCATAGTTACCGTTAGACATGTAGACTTTGTTGATGTAGTAGGTCAGGATTTCTTGCTTGGTTGCTTTTTGCTCTAATTGAACGGCTAGCCAAGCTTCTTGGGCTTTACGTGACAAGGTTTGATCGGCAGTTGAAGTAGAGAAATAAGTTAATTTAATCAATTGCTGAGTCAAGGTTGAAGCCCCTTGGAGCCCTCCTTTCCCTTGGAGGTTTCTCAATGCCGCACCCATGATACGAATGGTATCAACACCTCTATGATCAAAGAAACGGTGGTCTTCGATAGACACGATGGCCTTGACCAAGTCAGTAGGAATTTCATTTGCTTGGGCATTTACGCGACGTTCAGATCCAAGGTCAGCAATCAGTTCGTTTTTGTTGTCATAAATCTTGCTAGAGGTTGTCGCAACTAATTTACTTTCAGATAAGGTTGGAGCCTTGCTAACAAAGTAGAGGAAGATACCTCCACCCAATAGAAATAATGCGATAAATAAGGTAAGAAATGTAATTCCAATATACTTTAAGAATCGCAGAATAGTTTGTTTATTCATCTTGTTTTACCACCTAGTAAATGTTCTTTGATAATATCGAGATAGGGAATTTGAGGGAAAGCTCCTTGCTTTACTAAATATCCGTATTCTTGAATATATCCAAGTGGCATTGATTTTTGACCCTTATCTTGATGATAAAAGCGAATCAAATCAAGTGCCGGCAACAAATAAGTTTCTTGTCGAGAAGAAAAATGAAGCAGTACGAAGCAAATGCCCTGCTGTTCTAGAACTTGTTCCATATGTTGAATCTGGTGAAGATGGAAGTTCTTCATTGGGATAGCATTTTTTTGCCGCGTTTCCTTGGCTTCAAAGTCAATGTAATGTCCTCTATATACGCCAGAGTAATCTGTTGTGGAAGCTTGTCTAAAATAGGCTTCTACAATTTTGGCTCGACTACGTTGAGGATAGTCTACTCGAACGATTTGAACAGGCGTTGGCTTTTTATGGATAACTGCCATACCATGCATCAGATAGTAGTCGTTTGTAGCGTTAATCATCTTTTCAAATGTCATTCCTCGATTTGCGAAATTTTTTGGTTGAGAAATGGATGTTTGGCTTTTTTTTGATGAAATTTTATGAGGATAGTTGACCATATTTCTCCTTATTGGTACAATAACATCACTCTATTATACCATAAAAATAGAAAGAAAGGTGTAAAAATGACTACAGCTTTAATTATGGGATATTCTAATTTTGACTTGGGTTTGTTTAATGAAAAAGATATCAGGCTAAAAATTATAAAGAAAGCCATTCGCCGTGATTTAGAAAGTTTAGCAGAAGAAGGGATTAAATGGCTGGTCTTTACAGGAAACTTGGGATTTGAATCTTGGGTGCTGGATGTCGCAAATGAAATGAAAGAAGACTATGATTTCAGCCTAGCGACCATTTTTGATTTTGAAACACACGGGGAAAATTGGAATGAAGCGAATCAGCTTAAACTTAGCCAATTTAAGAAGGTCGATTTTGTCAAATATGCCTATCCTAAATATGAACATATGGGGCAACTACGAGACTACCAACGATTTTTACTGGAAAATACTGATTTAGCTTATTTTTTCTATGATCCAGAAAATGAGACTAAATTAAAATTTATAGACAATTTGATGAAAAATCAGGAAGGTTATCGCATAAAAAGGCTAACCTTTGAAGACTTAAATGAGCTAGTAGAAAATTTTTCTGAAAAGTAAGGCTTTGACCTTGATTTTTGTTTGTCTTTTTTTATATAATAATACTATTAGAAACCGAGAATGGAGAGAGAGATGGCAAGTATTATTTTTTCAGCAAAAGATATTTTCGAGCAAGAGTTTGGACGTGAAGTCCGTGGGTATAGTAAGGTTGAAGTTGATGAATTTTTGGACGATGTCATCAAGGACTATGAAACTTATGCTGCCTTAGTCAAGTCTCTCCGTCAAGAAATTGCAGAGTTGAAGGAAGAATTGTCTCGCAAACCTGAATCTGCACCGGTTCAAGCAGAACCACTTGAAATGACAGCAACAACTTCTATGACGAATTTTGATATTTTAAAACGTTTAAATCGTCTTGAGAAAGAAGTATTTGGTAAACAAATTTTGGATAACTCTGATTTATAAGATCTTATTTGAAAAGTGCAATTTTTGGATAATCGCGTGAGGAGAATTTCTTTTCATGAGGAAAGTCCATGCTAGCACAGGCTGTGATGCCTGTAGTGTTTGTGCTAGGCGAAACCATAAGCCTAGGGACGAGAAATCGTTACGGCAGTTGAAATGGCTAAGTCCTTGGATAGGCCAGAGTAGGCTTGAAAGTGCCACAGTGACGGAGTCTTTCTGGAAACAGAGAGAGTGGAACGCGGTAAACCCCTCAAGCTAGCAACCCAAATTTCGGTCGGGGCATGGAGTACACGGAAACGAACGTAGTACTCTGACTGCTACCAGCTCTAGGCTGTTAGTAGTAGACAGATGATTATCGAAGGAAGTGGTCCTAGTCACTTCTGGAACAAAACATGGCTTATAGAAAATTGCATATAGGTTGGGGCTGAGAAAACTTTCTCAACCTCATTTTTTAAAGTGGACATATAGAAAGGTCTTATAAGACTGAAAATGAAAAAAGAATTTAATTTAATCGCTACTGCTGCAGCAGGTCTTGAAGCTGTTGTTGGACGAGAAGTGCGAGAGTTGGGCTACGATTGTCAGGTTGAAAACGGCCGTGTTCGTTTTCAAGGAGATGCGAAAGCCATCATCGAAACCAACCTCTGGCTTCGGGCAGCAGACCGTATCAAAATTATCGTAGGAACGTTCCCAGCTAAGACTTTTGAAGAGCTCTTCCAGGGAGTTTTCGCTCTAGATTGGGAAAATTATTTACCGCTTGGGGCTCGTTTTCCGATTTCGAAAGCAAAATGTGTTAAATCTAAACTTCACAATGAACCCAGTGTACAGGCTATTTCAAAGAAGGCTGTTGTTAAAAAGTTGCAAAAACACTACGCCCGCCCAGAAGGTGTTCCTCTGATGGAGAATGGCCCAGAGTTTAAGATTGAGGTCTCTATTCTGAAAGACATAGCAACTGTCATGATTGATACGACAGGGGCTAGCCTCTTTAAACGTGGCTATCGTACCGAAAAAGGTGGTGCTCCTATCAAGGAAAACATGGCGGCAGCCATTTTGCAACTCTCTAACTGGTATCCAGACAAGCCCTTGATTGATCCGACCTGTGGTTCAGGAACTTTCTGTATCGAGGCAGTTATGATTGCTAGAAAAATGGCTCCAGGTCTTCGTCGCTCCTTTGCTTTTGAGGAATGGAACTGGATTAGCGATCGCTTGATTCAAGAAGTTCGCACAGAGGCGGCTAAGAAAGTGGATCGTGAGTTTGAGCTAGATATCATGGGCTGTGATATCGATGCACGTATGGTGGAGATTGCTAAGGCCAATGCTCAGGCAGCAGGGGTTGCAGGAGATATTACCTTTAAGCAGATGCGCGTGCAGGATTTACGTTCCGATAAAATCAATGGAGTGATTATCTCTAACCCGCCTTATGGTGAACGCTTGTCAGATGATGCAGGGGTTACCAAGCTTTATGCTGAAATGGGTCAAGTATTTGCACCACTAAAAACCTGGAGTAAGTTTATCCTAACTAGCGATGAAGCCTTTGAGATCAAGTACGGTAGTCAAGCGGATAAAAAGCGTAAGTTGTACAATGGAACCTTAAAAGTTGATTTGTATCAATATTTCGGTCAGCGTGTTAAACGTCAGGAAGTAAAGTAGAAAGGGAAACTCATGAGTAAGAAAAGACGTAATCGTCATAAAGCAGAACATCAAGAAGCGCAATTTGATTTTGATGAAGCCAAAGAGCTAACAGTTGGAGAAGCTATGCGGAAAAATGAAGAGGTGGAAGCAGGTGTATTGCCTGGAGATTCTATCTTGGACAAGTATGTGAAACAACATAAGGATGAAATTGAGGCAGATAAGTTTGAAACGCGTCAGTTTAGCAAGGATGATCTAGTTGAAAAAGAAGAGGTAGAGGAGACTCAGACTCTGGATAATTTGCTTCAAGAGCTTCGTGAGGAAACAGGAGTAACTTCTCCAGCTCCAGAAGATGAATTGAATCAGTTTGATGATTTAGAATTAACACGAGTTTCAGAAGCTCCTCTTGTCGAAGAATTTGAGAAGGAAGAGGTACCATTAGTTGGAACGGAAGAGGCTCTCACACGTTCTCGAGTCACAGATAGTGAAGATGGAAAAAGTAAGAAGAAATGGGTGCTTTACGGTATTCTAGCAGCCTTAGTGGTTCTTATCCTTGGAACTGGTTATTATGTTTATCGTCAAGTGGCTCGTTCGACCAAGGAAATCCAAACTTCTCAATCAACTACAAATACGCAGTCAGATGCGGAAGAATTCAATAATTTATATGATGCCTTCTATACAGATAGCAACAAAACGGCTCTGAAGAATAGCCAGTTTGATAAACTGAGTCAACTGAAAACCTTGCTTGATAAGCTAGAAGGTAGTCGTGAATATACGCTTGCAAAATCTAAGTATGATAGCCTAGCAACTCAAATCAAGGCCATTCAAGATGTCAATGCTCAATTTGAGAAACCAGCTATTATGGATGGTGTCTTGGATACTAACGCTAAAGCTAAATCAGATGCTAAATTTACAGATATTAAAACTGGAAATACGGAGCTTGATAAAGTTCTAGATAAGGCTATCAGCCTTGGTAAGAGCCAGCAAACAAGTGCTTCAAGCTCAAGTTCAAGTGAAACTAGCAGCTCAAGTTCTCGTCAAGCAAGTGAAAATACTGCTAGTGAAACAAGCCCAAGTAGTTCAAATACTGCATCAACTGAAACTAGAAGTACCCGCAGTGAAGTCAATATGGGTGTATCAAGTGCAGGAGTTGCTGTTCAAAGAAGTGCGAGTCGTGTTTCTTATAACCAGTCTGCTATTGATGATAGCAATAATTCTGCCTGGGATTTCGCGGATGGTGTCTTAGAACAAATTCTAGCGACTTCACGTTCACGTGGTTATATCACTGGTAACCAATATATCCTTGAACGTGTTAATATCGTTAATGGCAATGGTTATTACAACCTCTACAAGCCAGACGGAACCTATCTCTTTACCCTTAACTGTAAGACAGGATACTTTGTTGGAAATGGTTCTGGACATGCGGATGACTTGGACTACTAAGCAGTCGTTACAAAATTCTTTCTTTTCAAAAGTAAAAATGATAAAATAAAACAAATTAAACAAGAGGAGTGTCAAATGACAAAAGCTAACTTTGGTGTTGTTGGTATGGCCGTAATGGGTCGTAACCTTGCCCTTAATATTGAATCTCGTGGTTACACAGTTGCTATTTACAACCGTAGTAAAGAAAAAACTGAAGATGTAATTGCTTGCCATCCTGAAAAGAACTTTGTACCAAGCTATGACGTTGAAAGTTTTGTAAACTCAATCGAAAAACCTCGTCGTATCATGCTCATGGTTCAAGCTGGACCTGGTACAGATGCTACAATTCAAGCCCTTCTTCCACACCTTGACAAGGGTGATATCTTGATCGACGGAGGAAACACTTTCTACAAAGATACAATCCGTCGTAATGAAGAATTGGCAAACTCAGGTATCAACTTTATCGGTACTGGGGTTTCTGGTGGTGAAAAAGGTGCCCTTGAAGGTCCTTCTATCATGCCTGGTGGACAAAAAGAGGCCTACGAATTGGTTGCGGATGTTCTTGAAGAAATCTCAGCTAAAGCACCAGAAGATGGCAAACCATGTGTGACTTACATCGGTCCTGATGGAGCTGGTCACTATGTGAAAATGGTTCACAACGGTATCGAGTATGGTGATATGCAATTGATCGCAGAAAGCTATGACTTGATGCAACACCTGTTGGGCCTTTCTGCAGAAGATATGGCTGAAATCTTTACTCAGTGGAACAAGGGTGAATTGGACAGCTACTTGATTGAAATCACAGCTGATATCTTGAGTCGTAAAGACGATGAAGGCCAAGACGGACCAATCGTAGACTACATCCTTGACGCTGCAGGCAACAAGGGAACTGGTAAATGGACTAGCCAATCATCACTTGACCTTGGTGTGCCATTGTCACTCATCACTGAGTCAGTATTTGCTCGCTACATTTCAACTTACAAAGAAGAACGTGTGCATGCAAGCAAGGTTCTTCCAAAACCAGCTGCCTTCAAATTTGAAGGAGACAAGGCTGAGTTGATTGAAAAGATCCGTCAAGCCCTTTACTTCTCAAAAATCATTTCATACGCACAAGGTTTTGCGCAATTGCGTGTAGCTTCTAAAGAAAACAACTGGAACTTGCCATTTGCAGATATTGCATCTATCTGGCGTGATGGCTGTATCATCCGTTCTCGTTTCTTGCAAAAGATTACAGATGCTTACAACCGTGATGCAGACCTTGCTAACCTTCTTTTAGATGAATACTTCTTGGATGTCACTGCTAAGTACCAACAAGCAGTGCGTGATATCGTAGCTCTTGCTGTTCAAGCTGGTGTACCAGTGCCAACTTTCTCAGCAGCTATTACTTACTTTGATAGCTACCGTTCAGCTGACCTTCCAGCTAACTTGATCCAAGCACAACGTGACTACTTTGGTGCCCACACTTACCAACGTAAAGACAAAGAAGGAACATTCCACTACTCTTGGTATGACGAAAAATAAGTAGGTCTGCCATGGGGAAACGGATTTTATTACTTGAGAAAGAACGAAATCTAGCTCATTTTTTAAGTTTGGAACTCCAAAAAGAGCAATACCGAGTTGATCAGGTTGAGGAGGGGCAAAAGGCCCTCTCCATGGCTCTTCAGACAGACTATGACTTGATTTTATTGAATGCTCGTCTGGGGGATATGACAGCCCAGGATTTTGCAGACAAGCTGAGTCGGACTAAGCCAGCCTCAGTCATCATGGTCTTAGACCATCGCGAAGAATTGCAAGATCAGATTGAGACAATCCAACGCTTTGCTGTTTCTTACATCTATAAGCCGGTTATTATTGACAATCTGGTAGCTCGTATTTCAGCGATTTTCCGAGGTCGGGACTTTATCGATCAACACTGCAGTCAGATGAAGGTTCCAACGTCTTACCGTAATCTGCGTATGGATGTAGAACATCATACCGTTTATCGTGGCGAGGAGATGATTGCTCTGACGCGTCGTGAGTATGACCTCTTGGCTACTCTTATGGGAAGCAAGAAAGTCCTGACTCGTGAGCAGTTGTTGGAAAGTGTCTGGAAGTATGAAAGTGCGACCGAAACCAATATCGTGGATGTCTATATCCGTTATCTACGTAGCAAGCTTGATGTAAAAGGTCAAAAAAGTTACATTAAAACCGTTCGTGGTGTCGGTTACACCATGCAAGAATAGAAAATAGACTAGGAGAACTCAGTTGTAATCATGCAACTGAGTTTATCCATTTCTTTCTTGAGTTTTTTCTCTAGTTTGCTTAAAAGTTTTATTTTAGCATCGAGCGATTGTGAATGGAAACAATCGCTTTTTTTGTGAAAATATAATAAAATAGATAGGAGAAAATAAATACTTGTAGGAAAAAATAATACTCTTCGAAAATCAAATTCAAACCTCGTCAGCGTCGCCTTACCGTACTCAAGTACAGCCCGCGGCTAGCTTCCTAGTTTGCCTTTTGATTTTCATTGAGTATGAGACGGTCTTTCCGTCTAGCTAAAAGGAAAACATGACAAAAAAAGTGGGTGTCGGTCAGGCACATAGTAAAATAATTTTAATAGGGGAGCATGCGGTCGTTTACGGTTATCCTGCCATTTCCCTGCCTCTTTTGGAGGTGGTGGTAACTTGTAAGGTAGTTCCTGCAGCGAGTCCTTGGCGTCTCTATGAGGAGGATACCTTGTCCATGGCAGTTTATGCTTCGCTGGAGTATTTGGATATCAAAGAAGCCTGCATTCGCTGTGAGATTGACTCGGCTATCCCTGAAAAACGGGGAATGGGTTCGTCAGCGGCTATCAGCATAGCGGCCATTCGTGCGGTTTTTGACTACTATCAGGCTGATCTGCCTCATGATGTACTAGAAATCTTGGTCAATCGGGCTGAGATGATTGCCCATATGAATCCGAGTGGTTTGGATGCTAAGACCTGTCTCAGTGACCAGCCTATTCGCTTTATTAAGAACGTAGGATTTACAGAGCTTGAGATGAATCTATCCGCATATTTGGTGATTGCAGATACGGGCGTTTATGGTCATACTCGTGAAGCCATCCAAGTGGTTCAAAACAAGGGCAAGGATGCCCTGCAGTTTTTGCATGCCCTGGGAGAATTGACCCAGCAAGCAGAAGAAGCGATTTCACAAAAAGATGCTGAAGGACTGGGACAAATCCTTAGTCAAGCGCATTTACATCTAAAAGAAATTGGTGTTAGTAGCCCTGAGGCGGATTCTCTAGTTGAAACGGCTCTTAGCCATAGTGCTCTGGGTGCCAAGATGAGCGGTGGTGGGCTAGGAGGCTGTATCATAGCCTTGGCAACCAATTTGACTCAAGCTCAAGAACTAGCAGAAAGATTAGAAGAGAAAGGAGCTGTTCAGACATGGATAGAGAGCCTGTAACAGTACGTTCTTACGCAAATATTGCTATTATCAAATATTGGGGAAAGAAAAAAGAGAAAGAGATGGTGCCTGCTACTAGCAGTATCTCTCTGACTTTGGAAAATATGTACACAGAGACGACTTTGTCATCTCTACCGACGGATGCGACAGCTGATGCCTTTTATATCAATGGTCAGCTACAGAGTGAGGCGGAGCATGCCAAGATGAGCAAGATTATTGACCGTTATCGTCCAGATGATGAGGGTTTTGTTCGTATTGACACTCAAAACAATATGCCGACCGCAGCGGGCTTGTCCTCAAGTTCTAGCGGTTTGTCCGCCTTGGTCAAGGCTTGTAATGCTTATTTCAAGCTTGGTTTGAATCGGAGTCAGTTGGCGCAGGAGGCTAAGTTTGCATCAGGCTCTTCTTCTCGGAGTTTTTATGGACCACTAGGTGCTTGGGATAAGGATAGTGGAGAAATCTACCCTGTAGAGACAGACTTGAAACTAGCTATGATTATGTTGGTGCTAGAGGACAAGAAAAAACCAATCTCTAGTCGTGATGGGATGAAACTTTGTGTGGAAACTTCGACGACCTTTGATGACTGGGTCCGTCAGTCTGAGAAGGATTATCAGGATATGCTGGTTTACCTTAAGGAAAATGACTTTGCCAAGGTTGGGGAGTTAACGGAGAAAAATGCCCTTGCTATGCACGCTACGACCAAAACTGCATCACCAGCCTTTTCTTATCTGACCGATGCAAGCTATGAAGCAATGGACTTTGTCCGCCAGCTTCGTGAGCAAGGGGAAGCCTGCTACTTTACTATGGATGCTGGTCCCAATGTCAAAGTCCTCTGTCAGGAGAAAGACTTGGAGCATTTATCAGAAATCTTCGGTCAACGTTATCGCTTAATTGTGTCAAAAACAAAGGATTTGAGTCAAGATGATTGCTGTTAAAACTTGCGGAAAACTCTATTGGGCAGGCGAATATGCTATTCTAGAACCAGGGCAGTTATCTTTGATAAAGGACATCCCCATCTATATGAAGGGGGAGATTGCTTTTTCTGATAGTTACCGTATCTACTCAGATATGTTTGATTTCGCAGTGGATTTGACACCAAATCCTGACTATAGCTTGATTCAAGAAACGATTGCTTTAGTGGAAGATTTCCTCGTTTATTGTGGGCAGACTTTGCAACCTTTTTCCTTGGAAATCCGAGGGAAAATGGAACGAGAAGGGAAAAAGTTTGGTCTAGGCTCTAGTGGTAGTGTCGTTGTCTTGGTTGTCAAGGCCCTGCTGGCTCTGTATGATATTACGGTTGATCAGGAACTCTTGTTCAAGCTGGCTAGCGCGGTCTTGCTCAATCGAGGAGACAATGGTTCTATGGGGGACCTTGCCTGTATTGTGGCAGAGGAATTGGTTCTTTACCAGTCATTTAATCGCCAGAAGGTGGCTGCTTGGTTGGAAGAAGAAAACTTAGCGACTGTTTTAGAGCGTGATTGGGGCTTTTCAATCTCACACGTACAACCTGCCCTAGAATGTGATTTCCTAGTGGGATGGACCAAGGAAGTGGCTGTATCGAGTCACATGGTCCAGCAAATCAAGCAAAACATCAATCAGAATTTTTTAAGTTCCTCAAAAGCAACGGTAGCTACTTTGGTAGAATCCTTGGAGCAAGGAAAAGCCGAAAAAGTGATCGAGCAAGTAGAAGTAGCCAGCAAGCTCTTAGAAGGCTTGAGCGCAGATATTTACACTCCTTCGCTTAGACAGTTGAAAGAAGCCAGTCAAGATTTGCAAGCTGTTGCTAAGAGTAGCGGTGCTGGTGGTGGTGATTGTGGTATTGCCTTGAGTTTTGATGAGCATTCAACTGAAACCCTAAAAAACCGTTGGGCCAATCTGGGGATTGAGCTCTTGTACCAAGAAAGGATAGGACATGACGACAAATCGTAAGGATGAGCACATCCGCTATGCCCTTGAGCAGAAAAGTTCCTATAATAGCTTTGATGAGGTGGAGTTGATTCATTCTTCCTTGCCTCTTTACGACCTGGATGAAGTCGATCTGTCGACAGAGTTTGCTGGACGAAAGTGGGATTTTCCTTTTTATATCAATGCCATGACAGGGGGGAGTGAAAAAGGTAAAGAAATCAATCAAAAGCTGGCTCAGGTGGCGGACGCCTGTGGGATTTTGTTTGTGACGGGATCTTATAGTGCGGCTCTCAAAGATCCAACAGTTGACTCTTTTTCTGTCAAGTCTAGTCATCCAAATCTCCTTCTTGGAACCAATATTGGATTGGACAAGCCTGTCGAATTAGGTCTTCAGACTGTAGGAGAGATGAATCCTCTTCTCCTACAAGTGCATGTCAATGTTATGCAAGAATTACTCATGCCTGAGGGAGAAAGGAAGTTCAGAAGCTGGCAATCGAATCTAGCAGACTATAGTAAGCAAATCTCCGTTCCGATTGTCCTCAAGGAAGTGGGCTTTGGAATGGATGTGACGACCATCGAGAGAGCCTATGAATTGGGTGTTCGTACAGTGGATCTATCAGGTCGTGGTGGTACCAGCTTTGCCTATATTGAAAACCGTCGCAGTGGTCAGCGTGATTATCTCAATCAATGGGGCCAGTCTACCATGCAAGCCCTTCTCAATGCCCAAGACTGGAAAGATAAGGTCGAACTTTTGGTTAGCGGAGGGGTTCGGAATCCGCTGGATATGATTAAGTGTTTGGTCTTTGGCGCAAAGGCTGTAGGGCTGTCACGAACCGTTCTGGAATTGGTTGAAACCTATTCAGTCGAAGAAGTGATTGATATTATCCAAGGCTGGAAAGCAGATCTGCGTTTGATTATGTGCGCCCTTAACTGTGCTACCCTAGCTGATCTGCAAAGCGTAGATTACATTCTTTATGGAAAATTAAAAGAAGCAAATGATCAGATGAAAAAGGCGTAACCACCGCCTTTTTTCCATCTTCAGACCGAGGTGACTTTTTCCAATTGTGATAAAATAGAAGGGAGAGGATGAACCTATGAGAAAATTTAAAATCTTTTTATTTATCGAAGCCTGTCTTTTGACGGGAGCTCTGATTTTGATGGTTTCAGAGCATTTTTCGCGTTTTCTGCTGATTTTATTCCTCTTTTTGCTTTTGATTCGCTATTACACTGGTAAAGAGGGTAATAATCTTCTTTTAGTGGTGGCAACCATTCTCTTCTTTTTCATCGTCATGCTCAATCCTTTTGTGATTCTAGCTATTTTTGTTGCGGTCATCTATAGCCTCTTTCTTCTTTATCCGATGATGAACCAGGAAAAAGAGCAGACAAATTTGGTTTTTGAAGAGGTGGTAACGGTTAAGAAGGAGAAAAATCGTTGGTTTGGCAATCTCCATCATTTTTCAAGCTACCAGACTTGCCAGTTTGATGATATCAATCTCTTTCGCCTCATGGGCAAGGATACCATTCATCTGGAGAGGGTCATCTTAACTAATCACGATAATGTCATTATCCTCAGAAAGATGGTAGGTACGACCAAAATCATTGTGCCTGTAGATGTGGAAGTCAGTCTCAGCGTTAACTGTCTCTATGGTGATTTGACTTTCTTTAACCAGCCCAAGCGACCCCTCCGAAATGAACACTATCATCAAGAAACAAGAGACTACCTTAAGAGTAACAAGAGTGTCAAGATTTTCTTGACCACTATGATTGGAGATGTTGAGGTGGTTAGAGGATGAAAAAACAAGCTTATGTAATGATTGCTCTCACCTCCATCCTGTTTGTCTTATTTTTCTCCCACAGCTTGCTGGACATCCTTGACTTTGACTGGTCTATTTTCTTGCACGATGTCGAAAAAACAGAAAAATTTGTCTTTTTGTTGTTGGTATTCAGCATGTCCATGACCTGTCTTTTAGCCCTGTTTTGGCGAGGTGTCGAAGAGCTTTCTTTACGAAAAATGCAGGTTAATCTCAAGCGTTTGTTGTCAGGGAAAGAAGTGGTTCAGGTTGCTGATCCAGATTTGGATGCCAGTTTCAAGTCCTTGTCAGGCAAACTTAACCTCTTGACAGAGGCTCTTCAAAAGGCTGAAAATCAAAGTCTTGCCCAAGAAGAGGAAATCATCGAGAAAGAACGAAAGCGGATTGCTCGGGATTTGCACGATACTGTCAGTCAGGAGTTGTTTGCGGCCCACATGATTTTGTCAGGTGTCAGTCAGCAGGCTTTGAAATTGGATAGAGAAAAGATGCAGACCCAGTTGCAGAGTGTCACAGCTATTTTAGAAACAGCCCAGAAGGATTTGCGGGTCTTACTCTTGCATTTGCGACCAGTTGAACTGGAGCAAAAGAGTCTGGTTGAAGGAATCCAAATTCTCTTAAAAGAGCTTGAGGACAAGAGTGATCTCAAGGTCAGTCTCAAGCAAAATGTATCTAAATTGCCTAAGAAAATCGAGGAGCATATCTTCCGTATTCTGCAAGAATTGATCAGCAATACCCTCCGCCATGCCCAGGCCTCTTGTCTGGATGTCTATCTCTATCAGACAGATTTTGAATTGCAACTGAAGGTGGTGGACAATGGAATTGGTTTTCAGTTAGCGAGTTTAGATGACTTGAGTTATGGACTCCGCAATATCAAGGAGCGGGTTGAAGATATGGCAGGGACGGTTCAGTTATTGACAGCTCCCAAGCAAGGGCTGGCAGTTGATATCCGTATTCCCCTGTTAGATGAGGAATGATAAAGGAGTAAAGATGAAAATTTTACTAGTAGATGACCACGAAATGGTCCGATTGGGCTTGAAAAGCTACTTTGACCTCCAAGACGATGTAGAAGTTGTGGGCGAGGCGGCAAACGGGTCTCAAGGGATTGATTTGGCCTTGGAACTGCGTCCAGATGTCATTGTCATGGATATTGTCATGCCTGAGATGAATGGAATTGACGCGACCTTGGCTATCCTCAAAGAATGGCCTGAAGCCAAGGTTTTGATTGTGACTTCGTACTTGGACAATGAAAAAATCATGCCTGTTTTAAATGCTGGTGCTCGGGGCTATATGCTCAAGACTTCTAGTGCAGACGAATTACTCCATGCAGTCCGTAAGGTGGCTGCTGGGGAGCTTGCCATTGAGCAAGAGGTCAGCAAGAAGGTCGAATACCACCGCAATCACATAGAACTACATGAGGACTTGACTGCGCGTGAGCGAGATGTTCTCCAACTCATCGCCAAGGGCTACGAAAATCAGCGCATCGCAGATGAACTTTTTATCTCTCTCAAGACGGTCAAGACTCATGTGTCCAATATCCTTGCCAAACTTGAAGTTAGCGATCGCACCCAGGCAGCGGTCTATGCCTTTCAGCACCATTTGGTAGGGCATGAGGACTTTTAACAGATATGCAAAAATGATATTGGAGAAATGGCTGACCTTAGTATCAAAGAAGCAAGCAAGTACCTCTAGCACGATAAAATATTTTTTTCACAATGTTTTATGTTATTTGTTGACATTCATTTTATAGGGGAGTAAAATGAAGCTAAAGATAACTAAAGTAATGTAGTATTTATCAAAGGATATAAAAAATCCAAAAGGAGGTTAGAATCATATCTCCGTAAATTATCAAAATAAGGTCACTAGAGCGTTAAGGAATTTTGAAGAAAGGATTTTTGTCATGAAAAAATATATTACTTATGCAGCTTTATTACTTACTTCAGGAGCTTTGTTATCAACTACTTATGTAGTTAATGCAGAAACTACAACGTCTACCACTAAAGTGACTACATCACAAACAACTTCACAGTATACAAGCGAGAAAGAAGCAATTGATCAACTTGTTAAAGAAGGTAAAATTAAGGTTGAAGATGCAGAACAAGTTAAGTTGGTAGGATTTTCTCCTAGAGAATTAACGCAAGTAGAAGGCGATCAAGAAAAAATAGCATTTAATCAAAATAGAGATGATAAAGGAACCTGGATGATAACAGATGGTCGCTGGTGGTTCAAATATACTTCAGGTGGGTATGCTAAACATTGGGAATTCTTAGATAAGAAATGGTATTATTTTGATGATCAAGGTTGGATGAAATCAAATGAGTGGATTAACCCAGATGGTAATTGGTACTATCTTTCAAATGACGGTTCCATGCTAACTGATTATAATAGAGTTAATGGGAAACCTTATTTCTTCAGATCTAACGGTGTTTGCGTAGAAAATAAAGGTCAGGCAATTGCTGAGTATGCAGAGACATTTGTAGATAAAATCCCATATGTTGGGGGTTGGGCAGACTTGAATAAGGGTGTAGATTGCTCAGGATTTACACATGCCATATATAAAAACTTTGACATTTACTTAGGAACTGATACTAGATCTCAATTTAAGCAAGGAATTGATGTAACTGGTAATGAAAAACCTGGAGATTTAATTTTCTTTAATAATCTTGAACATGTGGGAATTAATATTGGCGGTAACCAAGTGGTTCACGCAAATTATGTAAGAAAATTTGTAAACATAACTAACAATGAATACATTGGATCTATTGACGGAGCTAGACGAGTTTGGTAACAATAAAATTTAAATGTCATAAATAATTTGTTACTAATTGGAGGAAATGGCTATGAAAAAATCTAAACTTCTCACACTTGGTTTGCTTGCAGGCGCTGGTTTACTTTTGACAATCAATCAAGCACAGGCTGCAGATACTTGGGTTAAAAATGGTGCTGACTGGAATCTTTCTCAAGATGGCAGTCTAGCTAAAAATAAATGGGTACAAAATGCTGGTTCTTGGTACCACTTCGATGGTTCTGGTAAAATGCAGACAGGCTGGCTCAAAGACGGCAATACATGGTATTCACTAGCAGATAGTGGCGCTATGCGTACTGGCTGGTACAAGGAAGGTGACACATGGTACTCACTAGCTAATAGTGGTGCTATGCGTACAGGTTGGTACAAAGAAGGATCTACTTGGTACTACCTAAAAGGCAGTGGCGCTATGGCAACAGGATGGGCAACTGCAAATGGTCAATGGTCTTACTTTGAAAAATCAGGTGCTATGGTAGCAGATAGAGCTGTTCCAGCAAGCGATGGGGAAAGTTATGTCATTGGTAAGGATGGTTATATGTTAACCAAACTCCCTAGTCAGGTTGAACAAGATCCTTTTGATGATACAGTTATTACAGATATCGTTACTTTGTCTGATGGTTATGACTATCACCTTGTTCATAAGAAAGATGGAGTTGTTATCGAAAAGAATGCCTGGTATATCAAACCTATTGTTGAACGTTTTTCTTATCAAAAGATTGGCGATATAAAACGAAATACTTTAGATGCAATTACTGATAATAAAAAACCAGGGGAAGAAATTGATCCTAAAGCTGTCATAAAGAATTTCCAAAACTTACCAAATAAGTATTACTTTGGAGCAGATGGACGTAAGGTTGCGAATCTACCAGAATTCACTACTCACTTCCCTATTCAAAAAGTTGGGTCTGAACTTTATCTTAAAAACTCAAGTCCAGTTATTAGTCTAGATTCATCTGGATTGACAATTAATGACAATAAACTTTATCTAAGAGGTGCCAATGATGATAATGGTAAACTTGTAACTGGATATTTTACAATGTTTATGGACGGATTATTATCTAAAGATCACCATATTTTGGGCTATGCAGATGAATCTGGTGAAATCGTGAAGATGAAAGTTTTGCCTAATGATTTCCGTGATTATATTGAAAAAGGAATTTCCGGTTTTTATGGAGAAACTGTTAGATATGACAGTTCAACAGGAAATGTTTCTGTTGTGAAATAAACTATCTGACATAGTAAAAAGAAAAAAGCGAACAGTTTTGTTTACTAGGAAGTCATGTTCATTTCACTATAGAACAGGAGGAAATGGCTATGAAAAAATCTAAACTATTCACTCTTGGTTTGCTTGCAGGTGCTGGCCTACTATTGTCTATCAATCAAGTACAGGCTGCAGATACTTGGGTAAAAAATGGCGCTGACTGGAATCTTTCTCAAGATGGAAGCTTAGCTAAAAGTAAATGGGTGCAAAATGCTGGCTCTTGGTATCACTTCGATAGCGCTGGTAAAATGCAGACAGGCTGGCTCAAAGACGGAAATACATGGTATTCCCTAGCAGATAGTGGTGCTATGCGCACTGGCTGGTACAAGGAAGGTAACACCTGGTACTCATTAGCTAATAGTGGCGCTATGCGTACTGGCTGGTACAAAGAAGGCAACACATGGTACTATCTTCATTTTAGTGGTTCTATGATGACAGGTTGGGAGTGCATAAATGGTGATTGGTATTATTTTGAACAATCAGGTGCAATGGCCTCTGATAGAGTTGTAAATTCTAGTGATGGAACAGGCTATATTCTCAGCAAGGATGGACATATGTTCACTTTACAAGATAGCCCTTATAAACATGATGATATTGTTCGTTTAGGCGATGGATATGAATATCTGATTAAAGCAAAATATGATGGGAATAAATTTACTGATGTTATAGTGGCTAAAAACACTTGGTATGTCAAACCTGAGTTCAAGAAGTTTTCCGACAAATATGGGGATCATGTTGCAAATATAACCTTAGCTTTAGTGGATAATAAAGAAAAAGGACAAGAAATTGATCCTAAAGCTGTTATTCGTAATTTCCAAAATCTACCAGGTCGATATTACTTTGGAGCAGATGGTCGTAGAGTATTACCACTTCCAGAGATGACAACTAGATCAGAAATCAAAAAAGTTGGCAATGATCTTTATCTAGAAGACCCAGGTGTACGACTTAGACTTCCGTCTACTTACTTCACAATCAATAACAATAAACTATACTATTTAGAAAATGAACAAGGTAAGCTTAAAACAGGTTACTTTGTACTGATTGATGATGGAGCAACCACTACTCACTATCACATTCTAGCCTATGCGGATCAATCCGGTGAGATTCTTAAGATGAAACGCTTGCCATCAGGAGTTAGAGATTATCTTGACAAAGAAATCGATGGTTTCTATGGTCAAAAAATTAAGATTGAATCTCCACACTCAAACGAATATTACAAAGTGGTTGTGGTTAAATAAGAAAAACGAATCGCCTAATGAGGGATGTATGGGCGATTCGTTTTTTAACTGTAATCAGCCACTACTGAATACCTTTTATAAGATTATATTTGAATTCTAAAGAAAATTAAGAAGAAACCATACTTCCAGCAGGATTGAAAAGCGCATTCATTACTTGAAAAAAGTCGCCCATTTATGTTATAATAGACTGTATTTAAAAAATTTTAAGGAGAAATGACAGAATGTCTGTATCATTTGAAAACAAAGAAACAAACCGTGGTGTCTTGACTTTCACTATCTCTCAAGACCAAATCAAACCAGAATTGGATCGTGTCTTCAACTCAGTGAAGAAATCTCTTAATGTTCCAGGTTTCCGTAAAGGTCACCTTCCACGTCCTATCTTCGACAAAAAATTTGGTGAAGAGTCACTTTACCAAGACGTTATGAACGCTCTTTTGCCAAATGCTTATGAAGCAGCTGTAAAAGAAGCTGGTCTTGAAGTGGTTGCTCAACCAAAAATTGACGTAACTTCAATGGAAAAAGGTCAAGACTGGGTTATCACTGCTGAAGTCGTTACAAAACCTGAAGTAAAATTGGGTGACTATAAAAACCTTGAAGTATCAGTAGATGTTGAAAAAGAAGTAACTGACGCTGACGTTGAAGAGCGTATCGAACGCGAACGCAACAACTTGGCTGAATTGGTTATAAAGGAAGCTGCTGCTGAAAACGGCGACACTGTTGTTATCGACTTTGTTGGTTCTATCGACGGTGTTGAATTTGACGGTGGAAAAGGTGAAAACTTCTCACTTGGACTTGGTTCAGGTCAATTCATCCCTGGTTTCGAAGACCAATTGGTAGGTCACTCAGCTGGTGAAACTGTTGATGTTATCGTAACATTCCCAGAAGACTACCAAGCAGAAGACCTTGCAGGTAAAGAAGCTAAATTCGTGACAACTATCCACGAAGTAAAAGCTAAAGAAGTTCCAGCTCTTGACGATGAGCTTGCAAAAGACATCGATGAAGAAGTTGAAACACTTGCTGAATTGAAAGAAAAATACCGCAATGAATTGGCTGCTGCTAAAGAAGAAGCTTACAAAGATGCAGTTGAAGGTGCAGCAATTGATAAAGCTGTAGAGAACGCTGAAATCGTAGAACTTCCAGAAGAAATGATCCACGAAGAAGTTCACCGTTCAGTAAATGAATTCCTTGGAAACTTGCAACGTCAAGGTATCAACCCTGACATGTACTTCCAAATCACTGGAACTACTCAAGAAGACCTTCACAAACAATACGAGGGAGAAGCTGAGTCACGTACGAAGACTAACCTTGTTATCGAAGCAGTTGCGAAAGCTGAAGGATTTGACGCTTCAGAAGAAGAAATCCAAAAAGAAATCGAGCAATTGGCGGCAGACTACAACATGGAAGTGGCACAAGTACAAAGCTTGCTTTCAGCTGATATGTTGAAACATGATATCACAATCAAAAAAGCTGTTGAATTGATCACAAGCACAGCAACAGTTAAATAATCTTAATAAACAAAAATCCCACCTGAATTGGTGGGTTTTCTTATGCACTATTTTCCAAAAATCTCTTTGAGGTCTGCGTCTGTAATTCCAATCATAGCTGGAATACTGGTCCAGTTTTCTTCGGTCAGGATGTAAGGTTGTTCAGAGTCACTTGATGTGGCAGTTTCAGAGATGGATTGTTTATTTTTTTCAATATTTTCAATTAAATCACTGAAGCGCTCAATCAGATAGGTTTTTCGGGCAGTTCCGATGTGCTGGGTAGCATAGTCGAAAGCCTGTAATTCGCCTAGTAAGATGAGTTTGCTTTTGGCACGTGTAATGGCTGTGTAGATGAGATTGCGCTCCAGCATGCGCCTACTAGCACTAGTGATAGGTAAGATGACAACAGGGAACTCACTTCCCTGAGACTTATGGATACTCATGGCATAGGCCAAACGAATCTTGTACCATTCGTTACGTGGGTAAGAGACTTCGTTGCCGTCAAAATCAATGACAATCTCGTCTTGTTTCGACTCGGTGTATTTGCCGGGAATCAGGTCTGTGATAGCTCCCAAATCCCCATTAAAGACATTGATTTCAGCATCGTTGACCAAGTGAATGACCTTGTCGCCCTTACGATAGTGACACTGGGGAGCCTCAAAACTGAGTTGGTCTTTTTGTGGTGGATTGAGCAGGTCTTGCATGAGTTGATTGATGGCATCAATCCCTGCTGTCCCTCGGTACATGGGAGCCAGAACTTGGATATCACGGGCAGGGATACCGCTTCTGAGGGCGGCACCTAAGATCTTTTCAATGGTAGCAGGAATATGGCCGCTAGCAATTTCAAAGTAGGAACGGTCTGCTTTTTTCTGGGTGAAATCAGCTGGCAAGATACCCTGTCGAATCTGACTAGCTAGGGTGACGATAGTTGATTCTTCGCTTTGTCGGTAAATTTTTTCCAAGCGAGTCTGAGGAATCAAAGGAATATGAAGCAGATCCGCTAGAACCTGTCCAGGACTGACAGAAGGTAACTGGTCGCTGTCGCCCACGATGAGGATTTTACTGTTTGAAGAGATGTTGGAGAAGAGTTGATTAGCCAGCCAAGTATCCACCATTGAGAATTCATCTACGATGATAAAGTCGGCATCCAGATAATCTTCCAGATGACTGGTATCATCGTCACCTGTCATTCCCAAGTGGCGGTGTATGGTCGCGCTAGGCAAACCTGTCAATTCATTCATGCGCCGAGCGGCTCGTCCAGTTGGAGCAGCAAGAAGAATCGGCAGATTGCTTTTTTTCCTGAGGTCAAGTCCTTCTAAAAGGGCATAAACAGCGATGATACCATTGATAACAGTTGTCTTACCAGTACCAGGTCCACCTGTCAGAATAAAGACCTTGTTCTGGATAGCATCACAGATAGCTTGTTTTTGAATGATATCATACTCAATTCCAAGCTCTTCCTCGACAGTAGTGATATGTTTTTGAATGGTTTCTAAATCCTGGCTCTTCTGTTTTCCTTTTTCAAGGATACGGACCAAGTGACTGCGGATGCCTTCCTCAGCGAAAAAGAGGCTATTATCAAAGATTTTGGTATCAATCTGCTGAACCTTGTCTTCTTCAATCAGGTAGGAGAGTTCTTGGGCCACTTGGCTGGGATCCAGTTCCACGGGGCGAGAAGATTCAAGGAGAGTAAGGGTTTGTTCCAGCAAATCCCGTGCTTCAACATAGGTGTTCCCTGTTTCCATACAGGTCTGAAAAAGACTATGAACTAGACCGGCGCGGAAGCGCTCAGGAGCCTGACTTTCGATGCCTAGTTCTTCCGCTAATTGGTCAGCAATAGTAAATCCCAATCCTTTGATATCCTCAACTAACTGGTAGGGATAATTTTCAACCACATCAAGGGTTTCTTCCTTGTAAAAGTCTTGAATTTGAAAGGCTAGTTTATTGGGAATGCCGTAGTTGGCTAGTTTGGCCAAAACCATCTCCGTTCCGTAGTTGAGACGAAGTGTGGAGACGAATGCCTCGCGATTTTTGGCAGAGAGTCCTGCGATACCTTCTAGCTTTTCCGGGTGTTGTAAAATTTCGTCAATGGTATTGTCGCCATAGGTATCCACGATTTTCTGAGCTGTTTTGAGACCAATTCCCTTGAAATGGCTACTTGAAAAGTACTTGACCAAGCCCTTGCTAGTTGGTTTTGAGCGTTCATACCGGCTGATTTGCAGTTGTTCTCCATACTTGGAGTGCTGGACAATTTGTCCCCAAAAAGTATAGTCTTCTCCCTCAATCACGTCAGCCATGGTACCGGTGACAATAATTTCAAAATCATCAAAATCTTCTGCGTCCGTATCTTCGATTTCTAGGAGGAGGATGCGATAAAAATTGCTGGGATTTTCAAAAATAATCCGTTCAATGGTTCCTGAAAAATAAACTTCCATAAGATTCCTTTGCATAAATAGGTGAGAGTTAATACTCTTCGAAAATCAAATTCAAACCACGTCAGCTTCGCCTTACCGTACTCAAGTACAGCCCGCGGCTAGCTTCCTAGTTTGCTCTTTGATTTTCATTGAGTATAACTTTGTTTCTATCTTAATCAAACTGGGTAGTGAATAATCATCTTCTCACGATAGAAGAAGAGGCTGAGATTGCTGATTCTCGGCCTCTTAGGTCTCTTAAAATGTTCCGATACGGGTGATTGGCCAGAAGCGGAATTTAGCTTCCCCTGTGATATCTTTTGCCTTGAAAGTACCTACATGGCGGCTGTCGCTCGAAACCAAGCGGTCATCTCCGAGGAGAAGGTATTCTCCTTCTGGAACAGTAAAGCTAAAGTTGGTGTTGTAGTTGACATCAACTGTGAAGGCTTGAGCTTTTTGAGCGATACTTCTAAAGAAAGTTCCTTTATTTCCCTCAAATCCCTTGCCTGAGTAGGTGCTTTGGAGTTTGTCGTCCTTGAAGCGTTTGATGTAGTCAGCTAGGTAAGGTTCGTCTGTCTCTTTATCATTGATGTAAAGTTTATCGTTTTCGTAACGGATAGTGTCGCCAGGCATTCCAATCACGCGCTTGACGATGTCCTTATTGCCATCTTCCTCATGAGCAACCACGATATCAAAACGGTCAATAGGGAGGTGTTTAACAACAAAGAGGATTTCGCCATCCGCTAGGGTAGGATCCATGGAATGTCCTTCTACGCGGACGTTACTCCAAAAAAAGATACGGCTTAAAGCTAGTAATGACAGAATCAGGAGGAACAATCCCCACTCTTTTAGGAAATTTTTAAATGAATTCATAATTTACCTTTCTAAGCGTTTTTTCGCTTTTTCAGTATTTTTAAAGTGCAGTTTGGCACAGAAGTTGAGTCCCTGCATACCATAGGCTTGCAAAATCTGGCTTGCCACCTTATCAGAAGCCGTTCCAGCTCCACTTGGAAGTTGATAGCCCAATTCTCGTCCCAGATTTTCAAGATTTTCCAGAAAGAGATCACGCGCAATGATAGAAGAAACTGCGACAGCCAAGTATTTGCCCTCAGCTTTTTCTTCTAAGCTGATCGGATTGCTGAAACGATTGGCCTCTTGTGCCAAGTACTTGTCATAGTTTTTAGCACTGGTAAAGGCATCAATCACAATTTTCTCAGGCTGAATGCCTTTTTGAAGGAGGAGATAGATAGCCTGATTATGGAGGGCAACCTTAACCGAAACAGCGTTGTAGCGGTCTCCGATGACCTCGTTGTACTTGCTTGGTGAGAGAAGCAGTGCCTGGTGCTGGATTTTTTCCTTGAGAATAGGGGCAATCTGACGGATCTTTTGGTCGGTCAGAGTCTTAGAATCCCCCACACCGAGTTTTCTCAAGAAGTCATGCTGGTCAGGTGTGACAAAGGAAGCCACAACTGCAAGTCCACCAAAGTAGGAACCATTTCCCACCTCATCTGTCCCAATTAAAGGGAAATTTTGTCCGCTGGTTTCCTCTACAACTTGATAGCCAAAGAAACTAGCGTATTTCTCAGCTCCTTCACCCTGAAGCAAGACCTTTCCAGAAGTATAGATAGAAGCCGTTGCTTGAGGTAGTCGCAAAAAGTAGCGAATATAGGGATTCTTGCTGGGAGCCAGACTGGTTTGATAGTGTTCAAGAAAAGCCTGAATCTCCTTTTCACTTGGTGTGAGTGTTATACTTGCCATAGTTTCTATTGTACCATAAAAGCAGGCAAATTTGTAAAAACTGACAAAATTAGCGAATTTTGGTATAATATCGTGAGGTGAATTTTATGGCAAATCTAAATCGATTCAAATTTACATTCGGGAAAAAATCATTAACCTTGACAAGCGAGCATGATAACCTTTTTATGGAGGAGATTGCCAAGGTTGCGACAGAAAAATACCAAGCAATTAAAGAACAAATGCCTAGCGCAGATGATGAAACAATCGCTCTTTTGTTGGCAGTCAACTGTTTATCAACTCAGCTCAGCCGTGAGATTGAATTTGACGATAAGGAGCAAGAGCTAGAAGAACTCCGTCACAAACTTGTGACTTGCAAGCAAGAACAGAGCAAGATTGAGGATTCCTTATGATTTCACTCCTTCTTCTATTGGTCTTGGCTTGGGGATTTTATATCGGCTATCGGAGAGGCCTGCTCTTACAGATTTATTACCTGATTTCAGCCATGGCATCGGCTTTTATGGCTGGCCAGTTTTATAAGGGGCTTGGAGAACAATTCCATTTATTACTTCCTTATGCAAATCCGCAGGAAGGTCAGGGAACTTTTTTCTTCCCATCGGATCAACTCTTTCAGTTGGATAAGGTCTTTTACGCAGGGATCGGCTACTTGCTTGTATTTGGGATTGTCTATAGCATCGGTCGTTTACTTGGTCTCCTTTTGCACTTACTTCCTAGTAAAAAACTGGGTGGTAAGTTGTTCCAAATTTCAGCAGGTATCTTGTCCATGTTGGTGACCTTATTTGTCTTGCAAATGGCCTTGACAATCTTAGCGACCATCCCCATGGCAGCTATTCAACATCCTCTTGAAAAGAGTATCGTCGCAAAACACATCATCCAGAGCATACCAGTAACAACCAGTTGGCTCAAACAAATCTGGGTGACAAATTTAATCGGATAAAAAGGGCAGGAATTTTCCTAGCCCTTTGTTTACAGATTGACTAGAATCTATCAGAATGTAAAAAGTTACTACACCTAGACATTCAAAGACAAGGAAATAAAGATGAATAAGAAAATATTAGAAACATTAGAGTTCAATAAGGTCAAGGCCTTGTTTGAACCTCATTTGTTGACAGAGCAGGGCTTGAATCAACTGAGACAGCTGGCTCCGACTGCCAAAGCGGATAAAATCAAACAGGCTTTTGCTGAGATGAAGGAAATGCAGGCACTCTTTGTTGAGCAACCGCATTTCACGATTCTCTCAACTAAGGAAATTGCAGGAGTCTGCAAGCGGTTGGAAATGGGGGCGGACCTCAATATCGAGGAGTTCCTACTCTTGAAGCGTGTACTTCTTTCCAGCCGAGAACTGCAAAGTTTTTATGCCAATCTGGAAAATGTCAGCTTGGAAGAATTAGCTCTTTGGTTTGAGAAATTACATGATTTTCCGCAATTACAAGGAAATCTCCAAGCCTTTAATGATGCAGGTTTCATTGAAAATTTTGCCAGTGAAGAATTGGCGCGCATCCGTCGAAAAATCCATGATAGCGAGAGTCAAGTACGAGATGTTTTACAGGACCTGCTCAAGCAAAAAGCGCAGATGTTGACAGAAGGAATCGTTGCCAGCAGAAATGGTCGTCAGGTTTTACCAGTCAAAAACACCTACCGTAATAAGATTGCAGGTGTTGTTCATGATATTTCTGCCAGCGGAAACACCGTCTATATCGAACCCCGTGAGGTGGTCAAACTGAGCGAAGAAATCGCTAGTCTGAGAGCAGATGAGCGTTATGAAATGCTTCGCATTCTCCAAGAAATCTCGGAGCGTGTCCGCCCTCATGCGGCTGAGATTGCCAATGACGCTTGGATTATCGGTCATCTAGACTTGATTCGTGCCAAGGTTCGTTTTATCCAAGAGAGGCAAGCGGTCGTTCCTAAGTTATCAGAAAATCAGGAGATCCAACTGCTCCATGTCTGCCATCCTTTGGTCAAAAATGCGGTCGCAAATGATGTCCATTTTGGCCAAGATTTAACAGCCATTGTCATTACAGGTCCCAATACAGGTGGTAAGACCATCATGCTCAAAACTCTGGGCTTGACACAGGTTATGGCTCAGTCAGGATTGCCGATTTTAGCAGACAAGGGAAGTCGTGTGGGTATTTTTGAAGAAATCTTTGCTGATATTGGCGATGAGCAGTCTATTGAGCAGAGCTTGTCTACCTTCTCTAGTCACATGACCAATATTGTGGATATTCTTGGCAAGGTCAATCAACATTCACTCTTACTCTTGGATGAGTTGGGGGCTGGTACAGACCCTCAAGAAGGAGCCGCCCTTGCCATGGCTATTCTGGAGGACCTTCGCCTGCGTCAGGTCAAGACCATGGCGACTACCCACTATCCGGAGCTCAAGGCCTATGGTATAGAGACAGCCTTTGTGCAAAATGCCAGCATGGAGTTTGATACTGCGACTCTTCGCCCGACCTATCGATTTATGCAGGGTGTGCCTGGCCGAAGCAATGCCTTTGAAATTGCCAAACGTCTAGGCCTATCTGAAGTTATTGTAGGGGATGCCAGCCAGCAGGTCGATCAGGACAATGATGTCAATCGGATTATTGAGCAACTGGAAGAGCAGACGCTGGAAAGCCGTAAACGCTTGGACAATATCCGTGAGGTGGAGCAAGAAAATCTCAAAATGAACCGTGCTCTCAAAAAGCTCTACAATGAGTTCAATCGTGAAAAGGAAACCGAGCTTAATAAGGCGCGTGAACAGGCTGCTGAGATTGTGGACATGGCCCTAAGTGAGAGTAATCAGATTCTTAAAAATCTCCACAGTAAATCTCAACTCAAACCCCACGAAATCATTGAAGCCAAGGCCAAGCTGAAAAAATTGGCTCCTGAAAAAGTAGATTTGTCTAAAAACAAGGTTCTTCAAAAGGCCAAGAAAAAACGAGCTCCAAAGGTGGGAGATGATATCGTGGTTCTCAGTTATGGCCAGCGTGGTACCTTGACCAGTCAACTCAAGGATGGCCGTTGGGAAGCCCAAGTTGGCTTGATCAAGATGACCTTGGAAGAGAAAGAGTTTGACCTTGTTCAAGCCCAGCAAGAAAAGCAAGTCAAGAAGAAACAAGTCAATGTTGTGAAACGAACTTCTGGTCGTGGCCCTCAAGCCAGACTGGACCTTCGAGGCAAACGTTATGAAGAGGCCATGAATGAGCTAGATGCCTTTATAGACCAAGCCTTGCTTAACAATATGGCTCAAGTTGATATCATCCATGGTATCGGAACAGGAGTCATCCGTGAAGGAGTTACCAAATACCTACAAAGAAACAAGCATGTCAAGAGTTTCGGCTATGCCCCACAAAATGCTGGAGGTAGTGGTGCGACTATTGTGACATTTAAAGGATAAGAAAAGCCTGAGGAAATATATTGTTCCTCAAGCTTTTTTATTTTCTAGATTAGATGTCTAGAGGTTGTCCAGTATGATTGAGCTGTGTGACAGAGACAAAGAAATCCTCTCTCATTCGAGTCAGAAGTTGATTTGGATAGATTTTTTCAAAGTTATCAAGACTAGCAAAGATATGTTTAGCAAGCTCTAGACCTCTGACATCGTCTTTTCTAAGAAAATTATTAGCCCGTTCCATGGAAATGCTAATCATCTCTGTCATCTTGGTACTCAGTAGAGGGAAAGTATTAATCACTTCTAGGGTCTTCAACGCTAGATTTTCAGCTTTATCATAGTAGCCATTAACAGAGTAATGCTTGATAGCAGTTCTTAAGCAGGCAATATAGTAGTCAGCAGTACGGATTGAATGGTATTCAGTCTGTTTTTTTAGAGTATCTAATAAGTGGTAGAGCCTGTAATCTAAAAATTCGATTGAAAAGTGAGGCAGGATAGATGAAAAGATATTCACCTCAATTTTATTCCAATCGTCCAATTCACTGAGATAGTTCTTGATATATTCTAGTTCTTGATAATCTTTTGGAGTCAGAAAAGAATCGCCGATGATGTTTGCGATAGCAAATTTATTGACTACACGATTGGCAATCACATAGTGTTCAGCGATTCCAGGATTTTCCAAGGGCTGATTAATCAAGCTAATGATCTTTTTAAATTCACGCTTATAGGCCAAATCAGCAACTTGAGCCTGTAATTTATGAAATTCAGTTGGAAACATCTGCGTTTTGAGACTATCAAAGGTCTCTTTATCAATTCCAATATTAGAAAGAATCTCTTCAAATTTTTGAATGGTTATTCGAGATTTCCCTTGCTCAAACTGACGTAAAAAGTGAGGAGTCACCGTTGTACCAGCAGCTTCCTTCTGAGTAAACCCTCTTTCCTCACGAATAGCCTTATAGACTAATCCATACACACTTTCATCTTGCATCCTAAATCTCCTCGAGTCCTTTTTTCCATTCTATCATAATTCTACCAATTTTTAAGATAATTTTAAGAAAAAAGTAATTATAGTTACGCTTTTTCGGGGGGGGGGGGGGGGGGG